>NZ_JUNW01000034.1:0-128799 GCF_001075675.1 Streptococcus oralis | reverse complement strand
CACTTCGAACTTACCAACATTTGGTACTTCTTTCACAGTTGTACCATTGTCAAATAGTGGGGTTGAATCAGCTGGGAATGGAACTGAATCATGGCCTGGTGTGAAGGTCACTTTACCTTCTTGGACCTGACCTTGTAGACCTTCTGTCTTATCACCTGAACCTGTTGGTGTTACTCTTTCAACAACTGGGGTGTAGGTCGTTACAGCCGACTCTCCATTTTTATCCACCACTCCAACTTGAACTGGAGTTGCCGGACCATAGAAGGTTTTCAGTGGAGTAAAGACAATTGTTTTATTTACAAGATCTAAATCGTACGTCCCTTGGTTGGCAATGGTTAGCGAAGTTACCTTTTGTCCATTCTCATCATAAAGAAAGACACTGCTTCGGACTAGTTCAACGGATTTCTTTGCTCCATTGATGGTTGTTGTACCTTTTGTAAAGTGAACCTCGCTCTCGCTTGCTCTATCGTCATCAAAGTGAATCGTTGCTGCCTGCTTCTGCCCTTGAATGCCTTTAGATTTCGCTGCACTTGCTGAAGGGACAACTGGAAGCGGAACATAATACACCACCCGATACCAGGTAAATTCCTTTTCCAACTCTTCATCTCTAGGATCATCCGCGTTCATTAAATATTCATAGAGAGCTCCTTCTCCCGACATTGTGTTTGCATCAATATCCTCTCTTGGATAATAGCCAGGAATTTCAGGAGAAATCACTTGAGACCAAGTTTGGTCTGCAGACCAGGCTGAGTATGTCACACCAGCTGTCGCATCATTTGGTTGCCGTTTCGCCAAAACCTGGTCAATTCTCTTCGTGCGAGTAAACGAATGAGTCTCAACATGTTTTGGAGGAAGGAGTGATAAATCAGAATGGTTTGTTTTTTTGAGATATTCAAAATCAACCTCGCGAGTTCCACGAACAGTTTCGGTTAGTTCTGTAATCTTGTGTCTAAACTGAAACTTGAATTGTTTTGGACTAGCCGAATCACCAAAGGTATGATCTGTAAAATCGTTACTGATCAGTTCATATCCTGCATCTTCCAATTCCTTAATTCGACGAGCAGGATCATAAGAAATTGGTCCGTTTGGTTTTCCTACAACTGTGTCTACCTGTCCTAGTTGTACTTCCTTAGACGGATCGTTTATATCCACAAAGGTAAAACTTGCAGATGACAGTTTGGTAGACATTTGGATTGAAACATTATTGGACTCAGTGTACTTGGAACTGTCATTTGCCAGTGCCGAAGAAAGATAAGCCGTAGCACCTGGGGCAGTATCTTGCCCGATAACTGCTCCATCAATAGGAAACTGAATCCTACTTCCAGCAGCAACCGGAGCAGTCGAATGCCAACGAACTGCACGAATCTCTGACCAATCCGACACTTGATCTGCTGTGAGCCATTGTGAAGCACTAATTTCTGCAGCAGTGCCTGCAGTACGACTATATTGAACTTCCCAGCCTGAAGGTGGTGTTAAAGCTTTTGTCAAACTCACTGTAAATCCAGAACCACGATTTCTGGATTCTAGCTGTTTATCACCTTTCATCGGCAGGGATGACAAAACATAGACATCTGAAACAGGCTGTTTCGCTGCGTTTTTATAGGTCACTCTGAAATCAATCTCATCGCCAGGATAGTGCTCTTGGGTATTGTAGGCAAAGTGTTGGTTTGTAGCTCTCTTCACTTCAGAGTAGACACCACTCGCTTCAGAAGCCTGTACGATCACATCGAAGTCATAAGAAACTGAATTTTTCGAGGTAACTGTAATGCCATCAAGCTCCCCTAAGTCGTAGCCATTCTGAGCTTGAACGTCAGGAAGTTCCTCGTCCCAAAAAGCAATCGCTTTATAGGTGTAGGTCCCATTTGGAATCGTCTTGTTTTCTAACTTCAAAAGTGTTGCAGGCATAGGGGAGTCTGGAGTCCCCTTTACTTGGGCATAGTAGAGAGTTTTCCCAGTATCTTTGTAATTATAATAAACCTTAAAATTAGGACTCCCACTAAAGTTTAATTGTGGATCAGCCAAATAAGCCAGATGGTAAACTCCCGTCAAGTTTGCTAAGTTCTGGGTAGGGGTGTCTTTACCCGCAGTCCTTGTGATAAAATCTTCTTTAAAACCAGAAGCATCTGTGTGTCGATTGAAGACATCTGTCCGACGGCGTCCAATCATCGAAATTTGCTGGATAACGCGCGTCAATTCGGCTGAAGCCGTTTGAGAGAAGGAAACAGTGTTTCCAGTATTGTTAAAAGTGGAATCCGTTCTAGAATCCAACTTACTAATCGTCGAGTCTTTATAGAAACTTTCCCAATTATTAAAACGTGTTTTTGTCTGGAAAAAAAATGCCGAAGTATCATTGGTTGAGGACTTCCTCATCTTGATATTTTTAAACTTGTACTCCAGTTCCTTCACATCTTGCTCTTCCGTCAATCGTAGACTACGAGTGTTACTATTAAAAGTCCCTAACAACTCACCTGTAGCTTTATTGTATACTTCTACAGATGCATCCGGCGAAGAGAAAAATTCATTCCAATAACGCTCCTCAATCGCATTGACTTCCCGATAAGACTCTCGTGGGTCCTGTATTTTATGAGTGACAGTATAGTCATTGATAAGATAATCTTTTTCAACCTCAGCGACCGAAGAGAGCCGAACATAAGAACGGTATTCTGTTTCACCATAAGAACGAATTATCTCCGAATCTGACTGATTATAGTGTCTAAACTCAAAGAGAGAAGATTCTGGCTGATCAGTTTTTTGAACAAAGAGAGTATAGGGGAGAACAGCCGTATTTTGATAACTAGTCCCATCTGCTTTTGTATAGATCCCCGTCACAGTTAGGTTTTGTGCTTTTCTATTGATATCTGCTACTTTGGCATTCTTTAACTTGAAAGAAATTGGAATGAGCTTATTTTTATTGTTATTAATATCTTGAAGCGGATTGTTAGCTCTGTTAATCGTCAGATGGTAACCCGTCGCATCGGCAGTCCATCCTAGAGCTTTAGCTTCATCTGTCAATTCATAACCTTCTTTTAACTCTATATTATAGGTATAAGAAGTGACAGGATCAATGATATGCCCTCCGACATCACTAATCCCCATACCATTGATCATACGACCATCAAAGACACCATTTCCATAGTTGAAGTAATCATTTCTTGCCGTATTATTCTTAGGATCTTTCGCACCGTTAAATAGATAGTAGGACACGACCGATGAATCATCGTCGACAATACCATCGTTATTTCGATCGTAGCCAATGACCTGATTGCCAGACATTGGAGTCAGGCCACCCACCCCGTTTTCTAAGACTTTCCATGTGTGTTCAATGCTTCCAAGTTCTTTGAGGACATTGCCATTTTTGTCATAGAGCTTAGCAGTTGCGGTCACCTTATGGTCTGGCCCAATGGCTTGGACAGCACCTCCCCAGTTCTGAGTCAAAGGATCTATCTGAAAAGTATAGACGAAGTTATAGTTTGCTCCACCTCTCAGATTTGCAGGTTCTATCTTTAAATCAAGGTCCCCATTCGTTTTTTCTTGGCTGAACTTTACACCACCAACTGGAGAAGGGGTCAATTTAATAGCCTTCCCATTTTGGAAATGAATTTTGATATACCCACCAGAATAATCTGCTTCGTGTCCAGTAATACTAAAAGTCAAGGACTCACGAACACTATCTACAGCATGGATATCTTTGATTGGCGAATGAGTTTTAAATTCTGCATTGACTTCATCTAGCGATCTCTTGCGCCTAGAAGAAGTTTTCCCGCTAGAGCCACTTTCTTCCTTGCTTTTCTGCTCAGTTTGAGTTGATTCTAGAGATTGCTTTTTCTCCTCATCTAAAGAAGGCTGACTCGCTTCCTTCGTATTGTCAACTTGAGAAACTGGTTGGCTCTGAGAGACTGGTGCAGATACTTCTGTTTTGGACGGTTCAGCTTTATCCTCCAGCTCCTTAACCGCTTCGTTCTGTGTTACCACTTTTTGAGGCTCAGAAATGACTTCCTGTCCATTCTCAGCACTTTTTTCCTTCTGTTGAATTTCCGCCTGCGTTTGTTGTTCCTTATTGTTGACTTGAGCTTCATCCGCTTGCACTGGTGAAGTAGCCATCACCATAAAGGTTCCTAGCAATACCGAACAGGTCCCAACACTTAACTTTCTAATCGAAAAGCGGGAAAAAGATTGATTAAAAAATTTTTTCTTCATCATTTCTCCTTTATATTCATACTTAATCTAATATAACAGCTTTATCATTATAACTTATAGTAAATAGAATTTCCAATAGAATGTTCATTTCTACATAAATTTCTTTATAACTCCTTTTACATAGAAAAAGGAAGCTGAAAAACCAGCTTCCTTCTGTTGTTTTCGGCTCTATAATATTTGTAGTGGGTAAATCCCCTATGAATATTATGGAGCCTATTTTGTTGTAGAAAAAAGTCCCATAAGATCTATAATGAAAAGCAACCAAACCATCATTAGAAAGAATCATATGGAACAATTACATTTTATCACAAAACTACTCGATATTAAAGATCCTAACATCAAGATTGTAGATATCATCAATATGGATATACACAAGGAAATCATCGCTAAACTGGACTACGATGTGCCAGATTTCCCTGATTACGGAAGCCAAGTGAAGAAATATGATTTTCAAAAACCGTCCAAAATTCCTTACCTTGAAACGACTGGTATGCCTACTAGAATTCTTCTGAAAAAACGTCGATTCAAGTGCTATCAATGCTCAAAAATGGCGGTCGCTGAGATTTCTCTACATCTTAGCTTTTCTTCAACCCACTACAGTTGACAAAGAACATTTTTTTGGAGATAAGGGACTATTGTCCCAGCCTCTTTCGTTTATTCTTCTCTAAATCCTTGTAACTTTAAACCAGCAATCAGAGTATTTGGTTTCTTAAAGTCTTCTACACTATCCTTAAGTGATTCAAAGAAATAAGTCTTTTTAATTCTATCCATATCTGCTTTCTCAAGGTCAAGATTAATAACTATTCTCATCTTTTTATTATCGGTGATAAAATATTCAACTTTAACACCTGGCTCGTCCTTGATTTCAATATACTCTGGAGAGCTTTCCACAGCTTCGCGAAAGACTTCTTGAAATTCTTCCGGAGTAATTTCTGCAGGAATTTCCTCTCCAAATTCTCCCAACATATCCATCTTGAATTGTTTTACAACATCCGTGTAAACAAAAGTCATGGTGACATCAAATTCTTCCATCTTCCCTTTGAGAACTTTGGTCGTTTCCTTGATTTCTTCTTTCACCTGACTTGACTTTGTGGATGAATCAACCGAACTCGCTGTGCCACTTGACTCTGTTGTTGCAATGTTGGTTTGACCACAGCCAGAAAGAGCAAGTAATGAGGTGAAAATCAATCCTAAAACTTTTTTCATAAATCTCCTATTCCACACTGAAAAGATATGGATATACAGGTTGTTGACCTTGGTGAATCTCTACTTCAACATCTTCGAATTCTTCTGCGATTTCTTGGGCAATTTCATTGGCAAGTTCTTCGCTTCCGTCTTCTCCGACATAGAAAGTCACGATTTCACTGTCTTCGTCCAACATATGCTTCAATGTTTCTGTCAAGGTTTGGTGCATGTCAGGATTTGACACGAGGATTTTCCCATCTACCATACCAAGATTGTCATTTTCATGAATTGCTAATCCATCAATCGTTGTATCGCGAACGGCTGTTGTTACACTACCGCTTACGACATCACCAAGGGCTGCAGTCATGCGTTCTTGGTTTTCTTCGATTGATTTGCTTGGGTCAAAGGCAAGAAGACTGGTCAATCCTTGAGGAATTGTACGTGCTTCTACCACGACAGCAGGTTGTTCAAGCACTTCAGCCGCAGACTGAGCTGCCATAAAGATATTTTTATTGTTTGGCAAGAAGATAATGTTGCGAGCATTGACCTGTTCAACAGCCTTGATAAAGTCTTCTGTTGAAGGGTTCATCGTCTGACCACCTTCGATGACATAATCCACACCTTGGGCACGGAAGATATCTGCTAAACCTTGACCAGCTACTACTGCGATAAGGGCATACTCTTTTGTTTCAGCAGGCTTGCTTCCTTGAGTTGCTTCTTTTTCAACTTGCGCTTCGTGTTGGTTACGCATGTTGTCCACTTTTACCTTGATCAAGCTACCATATTTGAGACCTTCTTGCATGACAAGACCTGGATCTTCTGTATGGACGTGAACTTTGACGATCTCATCATCGTTGACAACAAGTAGAGAGTCGCCTAAGTCATTCAAGTAGTTACGGAATTCATCGTAGTCAAAGTCCTTAGAATAAGTTGGACCTTGTTTGAGGGCTACCATGATCTCCGTACAGTAACCGAAGGTAATATCCTCAGTTGCCACATGCCCTGCTACAGACTTATGGTGCTCTGCATTGATCATTTCACTCATGTTGGCAGGAGTCGCTACAAAGTCTTCAGAAGCACTGTATTCACCAGTAAGAGCTGAAAGGAATCCTTCATAAATGAAGACCAAACCTTGACCACCTGAGTCTACCACACCAACTTCCTTAAGGACTGGGAGCATTTCTGGTGTCTTAGCCAAAGCTGCTTTCGCGCCTTCCAAGGCTGCACGCATGACCTCAACAGCATCATCTGTCTCCTCGGCTTTTTTCTTAGCCCCAATAGCCGCTCCACGAGAAACAGTCAAAATGGTTCCTTCAACTGGTTTCATAACCGCTTTATAAGCTACTTCGACACCCGATTGGAAGGCAAGAGCCAAGTCTTGACCTGTTAATTCATCTTTTTCCTTGATAGCCTGAGAGAAGCCACGGAAGAGCTGAGAAGTGATAACTCCTGAATTCCCACGCGCACCCATCAAGAGCCCTTTAGCAAGAATGCTCGCTACTTCTCCAACTGTAGAAGCAGGCTTGTCTGCTACTTCTTTCGCACCATTTTCAATGGTCATTCCCATGTTTGTCCCAGTATCTCCATCTGGAACTGGAAAGACGTTCAATGAATTGACATATTCTGCTTGCTTATTCAAACGAGTTGATGCAGCCTGCACCATCTCTTGGAATAAACTGGTAGTAATTTTTGACACGATTATTCTCCTACAACTTTGATATTTTGAATGTAGACATTCACAGTCTGAGCAGTAATTCCTAGTTGATTTTCTAAACTAAAACGAACACGCTCTTGAATGTTTTTTGACACTTCGCTTATCTTTACTCCGTAGCTCAATACGGTATAAACATCAACTGCAATGCTACCATCTTCGGCTGCTTTTATAACAACACCCTTAGAATAATTTTCCTTACCAAGAAGGGCTTGGAAATTGTCTTTGAGGGCATTTTTACTAGCCATACCGACCACACCAAAAATCTCAGTTGCGGCACCACCTACTACGGTTGCAATCACTTCATCTGTCAGTTCGATTTGACCATCTTTTGTATTAATTTTTACAGTCATTTTTTTTACCTCAACTAGTTGATACTCTATTTTATCATATTTCAGCCCAAGTGTAAAAGCAGAATGCTGTATCGGCGGATATTTACTCTATTTTTCAAATGGTTTTATCCTTAGAGCAAAAGAAAAAGACCAGTTAGGTCTTTTCATTTTTATTAAACGCGTTCAACTTTACCTGATTTCAAAGCACGAGCTGAAGCCCAAACTTTTTTAGGTTTACCATCGATAAGAACAGTAACTTTTTGAAGGTTTGGTTTTACGGCACGTTTTGTTTGGTTCATCGCGTGTGAACGGTTGTTTCCTGATACAGTCTTACGACCTGTAAAGTAACATACTTTAGCCATTGTGTTTTCCTCCTATTAGATCTAATATAGCGGATGTGCTAGCACCACATACCGTACTATGTTATCACACTTTCTTGAATTTATCAAGGGCCTAAACTATTTTTTTATTTAACGTAAACAACTCCAAGTTTACCAAAAGCGACTTCCCCACGGATAATCAAGGTTTTGTTTGTTTGCGCTACAGGAGCATCTGCCTTAGCTGCACCAAAGGAGGTTTCTACTTTCAAATCGACACGCCAGTGTTGTGGAACATAGACAGTTGCATTCCCGAAGGCCACTTCAATATTTAAAGTTGCAAAATCACCCAGCATCTCTGCATTATCATAGTAGATTTTAGCATCCCCAAAAGCGACTTCCACTTGGTCATCTACGAGATCTTGATCTTGCTTATAGAAGGTCCCACTACCAAAAGCGACTTCCTTATCCGTGACGACTGTTTTTTTCCCATTGTACCACCATTTTTTTTCATTCCAAAACTTACTTGAATGCGTCAGATAACCAACACCTAGCACTGCTAAGATACTAGCCCAAAACAAAGACTGGTTTGGAATAGGAAAAATGTTATAAAAATGATTCGCAATCATTAAGGCTACTAGAGCGGTAAAAACTGCTGATGTTAGATGACGACGAAGCAAAGCTTCAACTGATTGGTAAGCAAAAAAGGCGATACCAATTAAAGGCCATATCTTGCCATCCAAAGAAGGAATTCCAAAATTCCCTTGCAGCAAGATCCAAGCTGCTAAAACCAATAAAACAATACCAAATGCTTTCTTTTTCATGTTTTTTACCTCATGTTTCTTAGATTTTCTTTTAGGAGGGATTGGTAATGCCGTGAGACATGAACCTCCTTGTGCGTTTGATAAAAGGAAATGGTCCCCGTTCCTGAAAAGGACTTGTCCACTGAGTAAATCTGACGGATGTTTGCGATAGTTGACTTGGAAACTCGACTAAAATAGCGAGGCAAGATAGACTCCAACTCATAAAGTTTGAGACGAACTTCATAGGCTTCCTTCTGGTTATGAGCGTAGATCTTGCTTCCTTCTGTTTCAAAGAAGAGAATTTCTGACAGGTCTAGATAATATTCACCTGTCCCCTTGTAAAAAGTCAACCTCGGAGCCTTTGACTCTTGCAAGAGTCGTTGCAAGTCTGCAATTTCATCTGTCAAAGTGGGGGTCTTGATGACAATTTCAGTCTCCTCTAAATTGTCGTCAATCTCAATTCGTAACTTCATCACATCTCCTTTCTGACTCTACTATATCAAAGCTAAGTTAGGAATACAAGGGCAAAAAAGCAAGTGGTCAATTTGAAGCCGTAAGTGGTTGTAGGACTAGCTTAACTTACATGTCAGAATAGGAAGAAAAGGAATCCCCACACCAGACCACAAGCATAGCCAACCAAGACATCCTTGGGATAATGAACACCCCCTAAAACCCTCACCAAGCCCAGCAAAGCTGAAAAGAGTAAGCATGCTAAGCCAACAGGTAGACTAGCATGCAGACAGGCCATGGAGATGATAGTTGCCGAAAAAACATGGCGACTGGGCATCGACTGTCCCGAGCTATCTTTTTCAAGCAGGGGACAGATATCCCAAGTTTCATAAGGTCGCGGGTGGTTTATTTTCTTACGAAAAAGGGACAAGATCACAAAACCTGTAGCGGGGACAAGCAAATAGACCACAACTTGCTTCCCAAGTCCTAGCTGCAGGTAAGTGGTGACTAGTAAGGTCAGATAGACCAAGGGCATGGCGACTGTCATCAAGCGATTAAAACTGCGTAACAGAAATAGAAGAGTGGGATGGCTAGTGAGTCTGGAGCTGATATTTTGATACCATTCTTGATAATTTTTCATTAAATTTCTCATTCATTACCTTGTTTTTGTCTACTGGTGAGACGTTTGTCTTCTAGTATAGTGCAGAAAAAGAAGGCCGTCAAGCCTTCTTTTGATTTATTCTTCTGCTTCGTCTTCTGTAAATTGACTATTGTACAAGTCAGCGTAGAAGCCACCTTGCGCCATCAACTCCTCATGGTTGCCTTGTTCAATGATATTGCCATCTTTCATGACAAGAATCAAATCGGCATTACGAATAGTTGACAAGCGGTGGGCGATGACAAAGGAAGTTCGACCCTCCATCAAACGGTCCATGGCTTTTTGAATCAACTCCTCTGTACGTGTGTCGACTGAAGATGTCGCTTCATCCAAAATCAAGAGTGGTGCATCCTTAAGAAGTGCACGAGCAATGGTCAAAAGTTGTTTTTGTCCAACAGACAAGGTTACGGTGTCATCCAAAACCGTATCGTAGCCATCTGGCAAAGTCATGATAAAGTGGTGGATTCCCACAGCCTTGCTGGCTTCCATCATTCGTTCATCACTGATGTCTGTCTGATTATAGATCAGGTTCTCTCGAATGGTTCCTTCAAAGAGCCAAGTGTCCTGCAAGACCATTGAAAAGGCATCGTGCACTTCAGAGCGCTTCATGTCCTTGGTATCCACACCATCGATGCGGATACTTCCTTTATCAATCTCATAAAACTTCATCAAAAGATTGACAATAGTTGTCTTACCAGCCCCAGTCGGTCCAACAATCGCGACCTTTTGACCTGCATGAGCTGTCGCAGAAAAGTCATGAATGATGGTGCGCTCTGGTGTATAGCCAAAGGACACATGATCAAAGACTACTTCCCCTTTCATGTTGCTCAATTGTCTTTCCTTATGAGATTCATCTTGCATCTCTGCTTCAGCTAGAAATTCTAATACACGAGTCATAGCTGCACTCGCTTGTTGCAAGCTCGTAATCCCTTGGGCAATCTGTGACAGAGGTTGAGAGAAGGTCCGTACGTAAACCATAAAGGCTACGATAATCCCTATCGTGATATGCCCTTCTAACGCCAGCGCGGCACCAACGATGATGACTAAGACATAACTAAAGTTTCCAACAAAGAACATGGCTGGCATCATGATACCAGAAATAAATTGAGATTTCCAGATACTATCATGCAAGTCTTGGTTTAAACCTGCAAATCTCGCTTTGGAGGTGTCCACTGCGTTGTAGCTGGTCACTACATTATGTCCAGAGTACATCTCTTCCACATAACCATTGACGGCTGCTAGATTATTTTGTTGGGCTTTAAAATAACCCTGTGACTTGGCCATGATTACGGAAACCGCCGCAAAACCAACAAGGGTTGATACAACGGTTACCAATGCCAAAATCCAGTTCATCCCAAACATGGTCACCAAGACAGCAATCAACAAGAAACTAGCTGAAAGAACTGTTCCTAGACTTTGGTTGAGAGATTGCGCTGCTGTATCCACATCATTGGTCACGCGCGAAAGGGTATCTCCTTGTGAATGACGGTCAAAATAGCCAAGTGGCAAACGATTGATTTTTTCAGCGATTGCTGTCCGCAAGCGTTTTGAAAAATGCTGAATGCTCGTTGAAAAGATATAGGCCTGTGTATAGTTAAGGATGGCGCCAAATACATACAGAACAACCAAAAATCCAGCAATGTTTGATACAGCTACCAAGTCGATTTCTGCAGCCAAACCATCTGAAATCAAGTTAGTAATTTCTTTAATCTTAGTTGGACCATAAACGGTAATGATACTTGAAATGACTGCAGCCACAACTGCTATTAGGAGAGGGAGTTGGAGGCCTGCCATATAAGGTTTGCACTGTTTCCAGACCGAAACTTTTTTATTTTCCATGTTCCAATTCCTCCTTCGATAGTTGTGAGTAGGCAATTTCTTGGTAGACTTCGTTGGTTGCAAGAAGTTCCTTGTGGGTGCCTTGTCCCACGACTTTACCTTGATCCAAAACTAAGATCAGGTCAGCATCCATAATGGTAGAAATCCGCTGCGCTACGATGAGCTTGGTCATGGATTTTGTTTTCTCAGCTAGCTCTTGGCGAAGGACACGATCTGTCTTGTAGTCCAAGGCTGAGAAAGAGTCATCAAAGATGAGAATCTCTGGTTTACGAGCCAAGGCACGCGCAATGGCCAAACGCTGTCTTTGACCTCCTGAGAAGTTGGTTCCACCTTGGGCTACTTTTGATTCAAGACCTGCTTCCTTGTCCTCAATAAATGCTTTAGACTGGGCCAACTCAAGAGCTTGCCACATAGCAGCCTCGCTTAGAGGAGTTTCTTTGCTCTTGCCAAAGTCCAAGTTCCCCTTGACATCTCCTGAGAAGAGGACTGCTTTTTGTGGAATATAGCCGACCTTATTGCGCAAATCTTCCAAATTGTAATCTTGTACATTGACACCATCCACTAGGATTTGTCCATCTGAAACGTCGTAAAAACGTGGTAAGAGGTTGACAAGCGTAGACTTACCTGATCCAGTCGATCCGATGAAAGCCACGGTTTGACCCGCTTCTGCTTTGAAAGTGACATGTTCCACGACTGCTTCAGAGTTTTTAGAGTAGCGGAAAGTCACATCACGGAATTCCACTTTCCCTTGAACTGAAGGATCCGCTGTCTGTGCATGACTAGGATTTTCAATAGAAGAATGCAAATCCAATACTTGATTGATACGTCCTGCCGAAACCAGGGTACGAGGAAGAACGATAAAGAGTGCTCCCATGAGAAGGAAGCCCATCACGACCTGCATAGCATAGGACATGAAGACCACCATATCACTAAAGAGTGGCAGACGTTCTGCCAAACTTGCATCGTTGATGATATAGGCACCAATCCAGTAAATGGCTAAACTTAGCCCACTGGAAATCGCCATCATGATCGGGTTCATAATCGCCATCAATCGATTGACAAAGAGATTAAGACGTGTTACCTCATCGTTGGCTGCTTCAAATTTCTTATCTTGGTAATCTTCCGCATTGTATGCACGAACAACTCGAATCCCCGTCAAACTTTCACGAGTGATACTATTGAGTTTATCTGTCAATTTTTGGATGACCGATTGTTTTGGAAAAGCCAGAGTCATGAGAACAGTTGTCATTAGAACATTGACGATAACAGCTACCACTACTGCCCAGAGCCAGTATTCGGACTTACCAAGGATTTTTCCAATGGCCCAGATAGCCATAATTGGCCCACGAGTAACCACTTGCAAGCCCATGGTAAAGAGCATCTGTACCTGGGTAATATCATTGGTCGTCCGAGTCAAGAGACTTGGGATTGAAAAGCGCTTGATTTCTGTCTGTGAAAAATCCAAAACCTGATGAAATACATCAGTGCGTAGATGAGTTGTATAGGAGGCTGCAACACGAGCGGCAAAGAAACCAACCATAACAGATGAAAAGAAAGCCAATAAAGACAAACCAATCATCTTCGCAGCTGGTGACCAGAGTTCTCCCAACTGCGTTCCAGACGTTCCCAGTAATTCTGTAATTTGCGAAATATAAGTCGGCACCTCTAACTCGAGATAGACCGAGAAACAAGTGAACAGAATCGTAAGGACGATCATTCCCCACTCTTTTCCTGTAATACGTTTAGCGAGTTTCTTCATTCTCTCCTCCTATTTTTTCTACATTTGCTTGCAATTGCCCGAGTACCTTTTCAAAGATTGCTAAGTCTGACTTTGAAACCCCCTCTAGCAGACTCTGATCGATCCGATCAAAAAATTCCTTAACTTTTTGCATCTGCGAATGCGATTTCTCCGTCAGGCGAACAAATTTTGCCCGCTTATCGCTCGGGCTCGCCTCTAGCTCAACCAAACCATTTTGCACCATGCGCTTGACTAAATTACTCGCCACAGATTTTGTAATATTGAGTTCTTGCTCGATATCCTTAATCAAGACCAGTTCCTCTTTTTGTTCACAATGATCTAAAAAACGCAGAACCTGCCCTTGCGGTCCACCCATAAATTCAATGCCACATCGCTTGGCTTCTTTCTGTACCATCAGATGAACCTGGTGTCCAAAACGTTTGAACATTAACATCGGCTTGTCCATGATTGCTCCTTTCTTACGATAAATATAGTTCTCACAAGAACTATTTAAGTTTCCATGAGAACTATTTTATCATTTTCAGAAAAGATGTCAAGAAAAAAGTTTCTATGAGAACTATCTTGGTTTAAATTGACATTAGGCAATATTTTTTCTATAATAAGCACTAACTACTGTGGATAGAAATCCATTCACTCGATGAAGGGAGAAAGCTTTCAAATGAAACCAGAAGAACAAAGAGTTTTAGGAATCTTAGCAACCATTTTTGGAGCCATCGCACTTTTAGGATCTTGGATCCCATTTATTAACTATCTATCATTTTTCATCGCCATTGTCGCATTTATCTTGGGGATTATCGGCCTTATCGTCAACCTCAAAAAACGGAAAACAATGGCCATTATCGGAATAGCTCTGTCAATTGCTTCTATTGTACTTTTCTTTACGACCCAGGTACTGTACGCTAATGTCTACAAAGAGTTTGTCAGGGAGTTTAACCGTTCCTACAGCGAGGCGAGTGCCTCAATGGAACGCGAAGAAGAAAGCGACTTGACAGATGATAGCGCCTATTCCATCCCAGAGGAGGAAGAAAACGATAACTTCACCTGGACCCAAAAAGAGTTTGACGCCTTAATCGAAGGTGACCTTGACAACAAAGGAAAAGGTGGTACCAACTACAAGGATATTATCAAAAAACACGGACTACCAGACTCCGAATTTGACTCCACTATCGGAGGGTACGATACGAGAAAAATCACCTATATCTCCATTGGAGACAAGATCAAGACCGTTACCTTAACTTTTGCAAAACAGGACAATGGACAGCTCTTGCTCGTCCAAAAACATGCAGTCGGTCTAGGTCTAGAAAAAAGCAAGCAACAAAACGATTCTGAAACCAGAGTCTGAGCTCAAATATCAAAAAAAGCGAACAGCCTCAATAGCTGTTCGTTTTTCAATTAGAAACCATCTACGTTCGTATAAATCTTTTGTACATCCTCGTCGTCTTCAAGGACGCTGTAAAGTTTTTCAAAGGTTTCAAGGTCTTCGCCTGACAATTCCACTTCAGACTGAGGAATCATTTCCAATTCAGTCACTTGGAATTCTTCGATGCCAGACTCACGAAGGGCAACGATAGCCTTGTGGAGGTCTGTTGGAGCTGTGTAAACCGTGATTGTTCCTTCTTCTGCTTCTACATCGTCCACATCCACATCTGCTTCTAGCAATTGCTCAAAGACTGCATCAGCGTCCTCACCTGCAAATACGATCACACCCTTGTTGTCAAAGAGGTAAGAAACTGAACCTGATGCACCCATGTTTCCGCCGTTTTTACCAAAAGCTGCACGGACATTAGCTGCGGTACGGTTGACGTTTGAAGTCAAGGTATCCACAATCAACATAGAACCATTTGGTCCAAAACCTTCGTAACGTCCTTCTGTAAAGGTTTCGTCTGTGTTTCCTTTTGCTTTATCAATCGCTTTATCGATAACGTGTTTTGGCACTTGGGCTTGTTTCGCACGGTCGATAACGAATTTCAAAGCAGTGTTTGATTCTGGGTCTGGATCACCTTTTTTAGCTGCTACATAGATTTCTACACCAAATTTTGCATATACTTTAGAGTTAGCTCCATCTTTAGCCGTTTTCTTGGCTACGATATTGGCCCATTTACGTCCCATTAGGAATCTCCTTTTTTCACATTTTAATCTTTCTTATTATAACACAAGTTTTTTCGATTTTCACTAGAGGAAATGGATTTTATTCAGCAAATCCAGCTAGGATTGTCCTTTGGCTGCCAAGATTGCCTTGCCTTCTTTTATCAGGGGATGGCGGAAAAGTGAAAAGTACAGTTGGGTGGTCATGGCAACCCAGATAAGGGGTTCACAAAGGATAACTCCCCTATAGCCTGCCCAAGGGATAATCAAAACTACAAAAACAATTTTCCCGATTAGTTCTATAAAGCTGGAAACTAGAGGAAGGACTTTCTGCCCCAATCCCTGCAAGCAATTCCGATAAATCAGCAAAAGGCTCAAAATCGGATAAAAGACTGAACTGATTTGCAGGTAAAGACTACCATTTTCTACCAAGTATCCATCCGTCGAACTGGCCAAGAAGGAAACCAAGCTAGGACTGGCAAAAAAGAGGAAAATACAAATAAAACCTGCCCAGAACATGCTCAAACGACTCCCAACACCAAGGCCTTGAACTATGCGGTCTGGTCGCTTGGCCCCGAGATTTTGAGAGGCAAAGGTCGTCATAGCAGAAGAAATAGCCGTCATCGGAAGCAGAGCAAAAGCCATAATGCGTCTAGCTGCTGTTTGAGCACTAATAATCACAGCTCCAAAAGTATTGACAGAAGACTGTAAAATCACACTACCTATGGACACAATGGAACTCATCAAACCCATAGCCAAACCTTGCTCCAAGAGATCCGCATACAAGGCCTTGTTCCATTTAAAATGCTTGAGTTGAGGAAGCAGTTCTGGAACACTCTTACGGATATAGTAAAAACAGAGAACCGCTGACAATCCTTGCGAAATGATGGTAGCAAGCCCCGCAGATTGAACTCCCAGATGCAATTGCGTAATAAAATACAAATCTAGCACCACATTAACCAAGGCAGAAAAAATCAGAAAGCCAAGAGCTGCTAGACTATCACCAATAGACCGCAACAAGCCTGCAAAGAGATTATAGGCGAAGCTGACACCGACACAGGTCACTATCATAGAAATATATTGATAGGACTGAGGAAGGATTTCTGCAGGAGTATCTAAATATTGCAAGAGTGGATACAGACCGACAAAACCCATCAGCATGACCACAATGCTCAAAAGAGCACCTAAAATCCAAGTTGCTGCTACTGCTTCCTTGATTTTGGTGAAATTACGAGCCCCATAATAGCGGGCAATGACGATCCCCATGCCATTGCCAACACCAAGCGTAAAGCCTATAATCAAGTCAAAAATGGCCGTTGTTGCCCCTACTGCAGCCAAGGAATCTTGACCAAGAAAACGCCCAACAATCAAGACGTCAGCAGTGTTATAGAGCTGTTGAAAAATATTGGACAGCAAGATTGGAAAGGCAAAGCTTAACAGCGCAGGAAGAATAGGACCATGTATCAAGTCCACGGATCGTTTCTTATTCATAAAGCTATTATATCAGCTTTCTAAAGGAGCGACAAGACTCTGTCACTAAGTTTGCAATCAATTGCTTACAGAGATACAATTTGCTATAATCAAGAAAAGGAGGTCATTTATGAGTTTGACCAGTCAATTAATTACCGATGTATTTCCCGATCTGGATAAGGTTGAAAAGCTAAACAAGGAAGCATTCCCCGAGGAAGAACGAGTTCCTCTGTCAGAGTTTTTACGCTATCAGGACCGAGAAGACGCCCACTTTTTTGCTTTTTATAACCAAGAAGAGTTTGTCGGCTTTGCTTTTGCCATCTCCAATCCAAAGGCCTTCTATATCAGTTTTTTTGCCATCATGCCCCACTTGAGAAGCCACGGATATGGAAAAGAAATCATCGAAAAGCTGACCGATTTTTACCAGCGAACCATGTTACTCGAAGTCGAGCGATTGGATGAAGAATGCGATAACTTGGAGCAGAGAAAGGCCCGCATGGACTTCTATCGCCAAAATGGCTTTAAATCAGCCAACGCTTTTCTAGAGTACGATGGTTTGAGTTTTGAAATTCTTTACCGTGGCGACCATTTTGACGAAGAGGCCTATCGCGACATCTTCCAAAAGTTACAGAATGAACATTATTTTGACTTTCATATAGAGTATCGTCGTTTTAGTGACCATTAAACAAGACCTATCCATCTGGTGAAGAACCTCTCTTTTTCGATAGAAGCTACATATAAAAATGCATGTAATTTACGATTACATGCATTTTTTATTTTCAACTGATTAGAATAAACTTTTATTCTCTCTATGGCTTAAGCTTCTGCATTGCCTTCTGGAAGAAGGAAGTAGAGAACAGCATAAGCTAAGATTCCAGAACCACCAAGTAGAGTGAAGATGATCCAAAGTGCACGAACAAGTGTGTGGTCCATGTTAAAGTAGTCACCGATACCTGCACAAACACCAGCAATCTTTTTGTCTTGTACGTTACGAACAAGGCGTTTTTCCATTATAGTAGTCTCCTTTTTATAGAATGATTTAATTTTATCATCAAATTAAAAAAAATTGCAACAGTTTTTTTAATTTTTTTGATTAAATACTCTTTTATTACGCTTTTGAAGCTTATGGAGACTTAATAATTAAACATAAAAAGCAGAGAAAGACTTCTCCGCTTTTATTTTTAATCTTCAATTTCGATTTCAAGTCCGTCGCCTAGGTCAAGCGTTACTTCTTGGTTAGGTGCTAGATCTTCTGCAACAGAGATAGGAGCTGTCCCTTCTTCATCCTCAATCAAGCCATATTGAACACGGACTTGGTGGTCAATGGCATCAAAGATTTCTGGGTGATCCGCCAAGTATTTCTTAGCATTTTCAGATCCTTGTCCGATTTTTTCACCCTTGTAAGAGTACCATGCTCCCGCTTTTTGGATGATATCGAGATCACTTGCGATCTTCAAGAGCTCACCAGTTTTAGAAATCCCTTCTCCGTACATTATTTCAACAAAGGCTTCCTTAAATGGTGGAGCCACCTTGTTTTTCACGACCTTGATCTTGGTTTCCTTACCGACATTGGTATCTTTTTGGTCACCAGTTCCCTTGATTTGCGTACTTCCACGAACATCCAAACGGACTGAAGCGTAGAATTTCAAAGCACGCCCACCAGGTGTTGTTTCTGGATTTCCAAACATAACCCCAACTTTTTCACGCAACTGGTTGATAAAGATGGCAATTGTTTTGGTTTTATTGATAGAAGCACCAAGTTTACGCATGGCCTGGCTCATCATACGAGCTTGCAAACCAACGTGGCTGTCTCCAATATCTCCATCAATTTCTGCACGAGGTACAAGGGCCGCAACTGAGTCAATAACAACAAGGTCAACTGCACCTGAGTCAATCAATTTTCCAGCAATTTCAAGACCTTGCTCTCCTGAGTCTGGTTGTGACAAGAGCAATTCATCAATGTTCACACCAAGGGCTGCAGCATAGGCTGGGTCAAGAGCATGTTCCGCATCGATAAAGGCTGCAATACCACCTTCTTTCTGTGCTTGCGCAACAGCGTGAAGGGCAACCGTTGTCTTACCAGATGATTCTGGTCCATAGATTTCGATGATACGTCCTTTAGGATAACCACCTGAACCAAGAGCAATGTCCAGAGCCAATGAGCCTGAGCTCATCACTTGAACTTTTTGCTCCGCGCGCTCACCCAAGCGCATGATTGAGCCTTTACCAAAGTCTTTCTCAATCAATTTAAGAGCATCGTTCAATGCTTTTTCACGGTCAGCTCCAAATTTTTTCCCAATTTCATCTAATTTTTTTGTTGGTTTTTTCGCCATTTTGTTCTCCTATATTCTACTGGTCCTTAGACCTATCTTTTATTATACCAAAATTTAGTCACTTAATAAAGCCTTGCGAACTAGGTTAAAGGCATGCATGACCGCAATATGTCGAACATCTGCTCGACTCCGTCCTGCAATATTGGCCTTGATCACCTCTGTCCCTTTTGCATGTGCCAATCCAATAAAAACTGTACCAGCTGGATGCCCCTCTAGGCTATCTGGCCCTGCCACACCCGTCAAACTAACTCCATAATCAGACTGAGTCTTGATCCGTGCCTGCTCTGCCATTTTTCGAGCCGTAAACCCAGAAACAACCCCGTGTTCTTTTAGCTCTTGCTCGGAAATATCCAACATCTTGGACTTTTCTTCTAGGCTGTAAGTGACAAAACCGCCATTAAAGATTGCTGAGACGCCCGAAAAGTCTGCTAATGTCGCTTGAAAGAGACCTGCCGTCAAGCTTTCTGCCGCAGTAATGCTTTTCTGTCTCTTCTTTAGCTCTTCTACAACGACACTTGCGAGACTGGTTTCTTCCCCATATCCATAACAGATGTCTCGTAGAGAAATTCCCTCGAAAGTTTGGCGACTCAAGATTTGATTTTCTAAGATATCCAGTGCTTGATCAGCCCTTTCTTGACTAACTGCTTTTGTAGACAAACGCAAGGTCACTTCTCCCGTCTTGGCATACGGCGCCAAGGTCGGATCGGTTTGATGGTCAATCAAATCCGCCAAAATGGTCACCAACTGACTCTCCCCAATTCCAAAGAAACGGAGCACTCGTGAGTATAACTTGGTACCAGTCATTAACTTGGGTAAGAGTTGATTTAAGACCATGGGTTTCAATTCACTAGGTGGTCCTGGGAGGACCACGTAGGTCACGCCATCCACTTCTGACACCCCTCCTACTGCTAAACCTGTCTCATTTGGCAGTGGAGTCGCCCCTTCTACAATTTGGGCTTGGCGCTCATTATTCGGTGTCCGAGCATAGTCAGGTCTATGAGCAAAGAAAATATCCAGTTTCTCTTGCGCTTGAGGGTCAAACACTAGATCTTTTCCCAAAAATTTTGCCAGGGTTTGTTTGGTCAAATCATCCTCGGTTGGTCCCAAGCCCCCTGTCAAAATCACAAGATTACTACGTTGACTCGCAATCTCAAGCAAGGACAAAAGACGAGCTTCATTATCTCCAACAGCTGTTTGGAAGTAGACATCTACCCCGATTTCGGCTAGTTTCTCTGATAAAAACTGAGCATTGGTATTGACAATCTGCCCTGTTAAAATTTCTGTTCCAACAGCAATAATTTCTGCTTTCATGTTTCCTCCTACTTATCTATTCGAATTTTTTTGAAAAAATCGCAGGAAATTTCCCACGATTTGATTCTTTTCTTATTCTGCTTCTTCGTTTGAAGCGTTCGTACTGGTTGAAGGTGCTGTCCGACCAAAGGCTGTTTCGTACAGTACCGCATTGGTTTCCAATTCTGTCACTGGCTCTTTACCTAGCGAACTACGCAAGAGATTTTGCATTTCGAGCATATGTTCTGAAGTGACAATCTGATAAGAAATTCCCTGTAGCTCAGCATCTTCCCCACGCAATTGATGCGTTTCGATATTCTTGAAGGAATCTTGATAGCCGAGCAATTGTGGAATGCTCTTAGCTGACAAGTCCACATTGGTCTGCATGTTATCACTCAAAGCTTTGAGGATACCTTGATAATGACTCACACTGTTTAGGCTCAAAACCTTCTCAACGATCTTTTGAATAACTTCACGTTGACGTTTTTGACGACCATAGTCTCCCTCTGGGTCTTGGTAACGCATCCGTGAATACACCAGAGCTTCCTCCCCATTCAAGGTTTGTTCTCCAACACCGATAGAAATCTTATTAAACTCCTCTTGGTCAGCAATCGAAATTGGGAAACCGAGTGTATTGTTGACGGTAATTCCACCAACCGCATCCACCAATTGTTGAAGCCCCTGCATGTTAACCATCACATAGCGGTCAATGTGGATATTCATCATCTTTTGAATAGTAGAAATTGCAAGTTCCGCACCACCATTAGCATAGGCCGCATTGAGTTTGGCTTCCTGAACTTGACCGTTTCCAGTCTCAATCTTGGTCAAAATATCCCGTTCCAAACTCATCATTGTGGTTTTCTTTGTTTTGGGATTAACCGTCAGGAGAATCATGGAATCACTATTTCCCGCCCACGGGTCTGTACGTTCCACATTTCCCGTATCTACCCCCATCAAGAGGATGGTCAGAGGCTCCGTCGCTTCGATAACGTTGGTTTCTTCCCCGATTTTTTTGTAAGTCTTTTTACTTAGGGTTTCTGTTCCCTGTTGGTAGATGGTATAGCCATAAACCGCTACACCTAAAACTGTTACTGCTAGGAAACCTAGCACCATTCCAATTAATTTTTTAATCATCTCGTTATTTATTTATCAGCTTGCCCATAAGACAAACATCTAAAAATATCCCTTCTGCTAAATAGGCTCCTCTTTCTTGTAAGCCTTCTGTGATAAATCCCATTTTTGAGTAGAGGTGGATCGCAGCCTCGTTTCGTTTTTGTACACTGAGTTGCAAACGGCGCAGGACGCCACTGACTTTCGCCCACTCAATGCCTTCTTCTAGAAGTATAGTCGCCAAGCCTTAGTTCCAGAATTTCCTGCGAACTGCTAGAAAAACATCGCCGATATGTCGAACTCTTAAATGTTGGTCCGCTGTGATATTTAAGACTCCTGCAATCTCATCATTCAGTAAGGCGAGGAGAGTAATTTGATTCTCTGATCCAGCTTGTTTTTCGATAAAAAGAGCCATTTCAGAAGCTGTCATCATGATACCATTTTCATCCAAGCTGGTAAAATCCGTCTCTTGACCGACACAATCTAAAAATGCAATTAAGGCTGTAGCATCTGAAATCTCTGCCTCACGAATACACAACTCATACTCCATCTTGAAGCTCCTTGATGAGTTGTTCAGCCCGAGAGCCATGAGCCGTAAAATGAAGACAACGACCCTCAGCTTCTTTCAAGATTTCCAATTCCAAGTAAGAATCTGGTAAATCTTCACCCAAAAGATGCCCCCACTCAATAACAGTCACACCACCACCAAAGAGAAACTCATCCAAGTCAATAGAATCAGCATCACCTTCGATACGATAGACATCCAAGTGGTAAAGTGGCAAACGCCCTTCGTACTCTCTGACAATGGTATAGGTTGGACTTTTAATCATCTGACGGATATCCAAGCCCTTGGCAAGGCCTTTTGTAAAGGTTGTTTTACCCGCACCCAACTCTCCAGTCAAGATCAGAACATCGTCTTTTTGAAGCAAATGACCTAATCTTTCTCCGAGAGCTAGAAGCTCTTCTTCATTTTTTGTGTGCATGCTACTATTATACCAAAAAGTTTTCTTTTGTGTGAATTTTCTTTATGAACTTACTATAACAATTTTGAAAAATTCTCCTCCATTTAAAAGAATACAACTATTGAAAAAACAAACAGGATATCCCGAATCAGGTGTCCATAAAAGGAGATTTCCCTTTGAATACATTTTGGAAAAAGGAAACGTGCGCATAGAAAACCAACACTGATATAAATGAGAATTGAGGAAATCACTAAGGGATTCCTCAAGAAAACCATCGTAGCTAGAACGGAAATGACGACTGTTTTCTTTTTATTTAGGTAATTTTCTATATCTCGAAAAATTTTATCAAAAGGTAAGAAAATCAATAGATCTACTCCTAGCAAGAAAAAGAAGGAGGGTAAAAAGAGGTCAACCAATTCCTGCTGCAATTTGCTAGTGGTTTGGATGCTTTCTGAGAGAACCAGACAGGTTGCCAAAAGATTGACTACTAAAAGGAGGCAATAAACAAGACTCACTTTCTTTTGAACATGTAAAATACTATGTCTAGACTGGTCTGCTGTATGGAAATAATTTATCCCAGCGCACAAAACAGAAATTCCTACTATCAAAATCAAAAAATAAGCATTGGTCTGTTTTAAAGATAAAAAGGATTCTTTCCATAATAGACAACTACTAAAACTAATCTGGATGACTGCAATCAACAACAATAGGCGAATTGATTTTACCATTTCTTTTCCCTCCCTATATGGGATTATACCTTGTGAGGAGTTTGAAATGATAGTTTCCGCCTCAAATGTCCTTTTTTTGTGCTCAACTGACCAAAAAACAGCTCTGTTGTGAACAGAACTGTTCTTTTACCAGTCTAATCCTTAAACCAGAGAGCAATTTCACGTTTTGCAGAAGCTTCCGAATCGGAGCCATGAACTACATTTTGAATAGCTTGATTGTCTCCTGCTGCTTTAGCAAAATCTCCTCGGATAGTTCCAGGCAAGGCTTCTTCTGGACGAGTAGCTCCCATCATACTACGCCAAGTTTCAATCACTTTCGGACCTGATAGAATGCCCACCACTACCGGTCCTGAGGTCATAAACTGACGGATAGGAGGATAAAAACTTTTTTCAACCAAGTCTTGATAGTGTTGGTCAATCAAAACTTCTGAAACCGCTGAACGTAACTCTAATTTTTCGAGTTTGAAACCTCGTTGTTCCATTCTTTGCAGAATTTCGCCAACCAACCCTCTTTTCACACCATCTGGCTTAATGATAAAGAATGTTTGTTCCATATGGACACCTCCTTGGCATTTTAGTTCTTCTATTCTACCATACTTTATGAAAAAGTGGGAAAATTTTCTGAAATAAAACAAGAGAACCCAAAGGTTCTCTTGTTTGCTTTTATTCTACTGTTTCTTCAACTTGGATTTCCACAACTTCCTCTACAGGAGCAAGTTCTGCCTCTTCTTGTTCTGGAGCCAGATATTCTGCTTCATTGATAGCTTGTGGTTCAAGGTTACGGTAGCGAGCCATACCAGTACCAGCTGGGATGATCTTACCGATGATAACATTTTCCTTGAGTCCAAGGAGATGATCTTTCTTACCACGGATGGCTGCATCTGTAAGGACACGAGTTGTTTCCTGGAAGGAAGCCGCTGACAAGAAACTATTTGTTTCAAGTGAGGCTTTGGTGATTCCCATAAGAACTGGGCGACCAGTCGCTGGAACTCCACCTGCGATAAGAACATCCTTGTTAGCATCTGTAAAGTCGTTGATGTCCATGAGAGTACCCATAAGAAGGTCTGTGTCACCTGGATCCATGACACGAACTTTACGGATCATTTGACGAACCATTACCTCGATGTGTTTGTCACCGATTTCTACCCCTTGGCTACGGTAAACTTTTTGTACTTCACCGAGGAGGTAGGTTTCAACTGACAAGACATCACGAACAGCAAGGAGACGTTTTGGTTGGATAGAACCTTCTGTCAATGCTGCACCGCGAGAGACTTGGTCTCCAACTTCGACACGCATACGTGCTGTAAATGGAACCACGTACTCACCTTCGCCAGTTTCACCCTTAACAAAGACTTTCTTGGTACGAGTTGACGCGTCTTCTTCGATAGCTGTAACTTGTCCTTTGACCTCTGTGATGACCGCTTCCCCTTTCGGATTGCGGGCTTCAAAGATTTCTTGGACACGAGGAAGACCCTGAGTGATATCGGTATTTGAGGCAACCCCACCCGTGTGGAAGGTACGCATTGTAAGCTGTGTACCAGGTTCCCCGATAGATTGGGCAGCGATTGTACCAACTGCTTCACCAACTTCAACCGCATCACCTGTCGCCAAGTTGATACCGTAACAGTGACGACAGACACCATGACGGGTGTTACATGTAAATACAGAGCGGATAGTAACTTCTTCCACACCAGCATTGACAATTTCACGCGCCTTGTCTTCTGTAATCAACTCATTTGGACCGATGATCACTGCACCAGTTTCTGGATGTTTAACAGTTTTCTTAGTGTAACGACCGTTGAGGCGTTCTTCGAGAGACTCGATCATCTCTTTTCCTTCTGCGATAGAACGAATCAAGAGACCACGGTCTGTTCCACAGTCGTCCTCACGGATGATCACATCTTGGGCAACGTCAACCAAACGACGAGTCAAGTAACCTGAGTCGGCTGTCTTAAGGGCCGTATCGGTCATACCTTTACGGGCACCGTGAGTTGAGAAGAACATTTCGAGTACTGACAAACCTTCGCGGAAGTTTGAAAGGATTGGCAATTCCATGATACGTCCGTTCGGAGCGGCCATCAGACCACGCATACCGGCAAGCTGTGAGAAGTTTGAGATGTTACCACGGGCTCCAGAGTCCATCATCATAACGATTGGATTCTTAGGATCTTGGTTGGCAACCAAACGTTTCTCCAATTTTTCACGAGCTGCACGCCATTCAGCTGTAACAGCGTTGTAGCGCTCGTCGTCTGTGATCATACCACGACGGAATTGTTTGGTGATTTGTTCTACACGTTTGTGTGATTCTTCAATGATTTCAGCCTTGTCTTCAACAACTGGGATATCGGCAATACCCACTGTCAAACCTGCAAGAGTTGAGTGGTGGTAACCGAGGTTCTTCATGCGGTCAAGTAGGGCAGAAGTTTCTGTCGTACGGAAACGTTTGAAGATTTCAGCGATGATATTCCCAAGATTTTTCTTCTTGAATGGAGGGTTGAGTTCAAGATTGCGAATAGCTTCCTTAACATCTCCACCCAGTGGCAAGAAGTACTTAGCTGGAACACCTTCTGTTAAGTTAGTATTGGTTGGTTCTTGCAAGTAAGGCAGACCCTCTGGCATGATGTCGTTGAAGAGGATTTTACCAACTGTTGTCAGTAAGACCTTGTGTTTTTGCTCTTCTGTCCATGGTTTGTTGAGGCTATCTGTCGCGATACCAACACGTGAGTGGAGGTGAACATAACCATTACGGTAAGCCATAACCGCTTCGTCACGGTCTTTGAAGATCATTCCTTCACCTTCACGGCCAGCTTCTTCCATAGTCAAGTAGTAGTTACCCAAAACCATGTCCTGTGATGGTGTAACAACTGGTTTACCATCTTTCGGATTCAAAATGTGCTCAGCAGCAAGCATAAGGATACGCGCTTCTGCTTGGGCTTCTTCTGAAAGCGGTACGTGGATGGCCATTTGGTCCCCGTCAAAGTCAGCATTGTAGGCTTCACAGACAAGTGGGTGCAAGCGAAGGGCTTTACCGTCAATCAAGACAGGCTCAAAGGCTTGGATACCCAAACGGTGAAGGGTCGGTGCGCGGTTCAAAAGTACTGGGTGTTCTTTGATCACTTCTTCAAGAATATCCCAGATGCGTTCGTCTCCACGTTCAACCAAGCGTTTAGCCGCTTTGACGTTTTGTACGATGTCACGGGCAACGATTTCACGCATGACAAATGGTTTAAAGAGCTCAATCGCCATTTCACGTGGCACACCACATTGGTACATCTTAAGAGTTGGACCAACGGCGATAACGGAACGTCCTGAGAAGTCAACACGTTTACCGAGCAAGTTTTGACGGAAGCGCCCTTGTTTCCCTTTAAGCATGTGGCTCAATGATTTCAGTGGACGGCTACCTGGTCCTGTGATTGGACGACCACGACGACCATTATCAATCAAAGCGTCAACTGCTTCTTGAAGCATACGCTTCTCATTTTGAACGATGATACCTGGTGCATTCAACTCAAGCAAACGAGCCAAACGGTTGTTACGGTTGATGACACGGCGGTAAAGGTCGTTCAAGTCAGATGAGGCAAAGCGGCCACCATCCAACTGCAACATTGGACGAAGGTCTGGTGGAATAACTGGAAGGATGTTGAGAATCATCCATTCAGGTTTATTTCCAGACTTGTAAAAGGCATCCAAAACATCCAAACGACGGATGGCTTTGACACGTTTTTGTCCAGTAGCTGTTTTCAACTCTTCTTTGAGTTCGGCAATTTCTTTTTCAAGATCTACTTGTTTCAAGAGGTCTTGGATAGCTTCGGCACCCATTTTGGCAACGAATGATCCATAACCATACTCACGCAAGCGCTCACGGTATTCGCGCTCTGTCATGATAGACTTGTGCTCAAGCGGTGTATCCTTCGGATCAATTACCACGTAAGCCGCAAAGTAGATAACTTCCTCGAGGGCACGAGGGCTCATATCAAGGGTCAAGCCCATACGACTTGGAATCCCCTTGAAATACCAGATGTGAGATACAGGAGCTTTCAACTCGATGTGCCCCATACGCTCACGACGAACTTTTGTACGCGTTACTTCAACCCCACAGCGGTCACAAACAATCCCTCTGTAACGAATGCGTTTGTACTTACCACAAGCACATTCCCAGTCTTTTGTAGGACCAAAGATGACTTCGTCAAAGAGTCCTTCACGTTCTGGTTTCAAGGTACGGTAATTGATTGTTTCAGGTTTTTTGACTTCTCCATAAGACCATGAACGGACTTTGCTTGGAGAAGCTAGGGTGATTTGCATACTTTTAAAACGATTTACATCAACCACTATTTCTTCCCTTTCTATTCTAAGTGAACTGCTTATTCTTGTTCAGCAGCTTCTTCTGTTGCTTCCGCTTTTGTTGCTTTCTCAGCTTCTTCAGCTTCAAAGGCTGCTTTAGCCTCTTGGGCTGCTTTTTCGCGGGCTTTTTCAAGGTCATCTACGTGGATGACATCTTCGTCCATTCCTTCATCCAAGTCGCGAAGTTCCACTTCTTGGTCATCTTCGTCAAGGACACGCATGTCAAGACCAAGAGATTGCAATTCTTTGACAAGAACTCGGAAGGATTCTGGAACACCTGGTTTTGGAATTGGTTTTCCTTTTGTAATAGCTTCATAAGCTTTCAAACGTCCGTTGATATCGTCAGACTTGTAAGTCAAGATTTCTTGGAGAACATTTGACGCACCGTAGGCTTCAAGAGCCCAAACTTCCATCTCACCAAAGCGTTGTCCACCAAACTGAGCTTTACCTCCAAGTGGTTGTTGGGTAACGGTTGAGTATGGTCCGACTGAACGCGCGTGCAATTTATCATCAACCATGTGGTGGAGTTTGATCATGTACATGACACCAACTGATACACGGTTGTCAAACGGCTCACCTGTACGTCCGTCGTAAAGGATTGTCTTAGCATCGCTATCCATACCTGCTTCTTTAACAGTGTCCCAAAGGTCTTCAGAACTTGCCCCGTCAAAGACTGGTGTTGCGATGTGGATACCAAGAGTACGGGCTGCCATACCAAGGTGGAGTTCCATAACCTGACCGATATTCATACGTGATGGTACCCCAAGTGGGTTCAACATGATGTCGACTGGAGTTCCGTCTGGAAGGTAAGGCATGTCTTCTACAGGAACGATACGAGAGACAACCCCTTTGTTTCCGTGACGTCCGGCCATCTTATCTCCGACCTTGATCTTACGTTTTTGAGCGATGTAGACGCGAACCAGCATGTTAACACCTGATTGCAACTCATCTCCATTTGCACGTGTAAAGATCTTAACATCACGAACGACACCATCGGCACCGTGAGGTACTCGAAGAGAAGTATCACGCACTTCACGAGACTTGTCTCCGAAGATAGCGTGCAAGAGACGTTCTTCAGCTGAAAGGTCTTTTTCACCCTTAGGTGTGACTTTACCTACAAGAATATCGCCTTCTTTAACCTCAGCACCGATACGGATAATGCCCATTTCGTCAAGGTCTTTAAGAGCATCTTCCCCAACGTTTGGAATTTCACGAGTAATTTCTTCAGGTCCAAGCTTTGTATCGCGCGTTTCTGATTCGTATTCTTCGAGGTGGACAGATGTGTAGACATCGTCTTTGACCAAGCGTTCGCTCATGATAACGGCATCCTCGAAGTTGTAACCTTCCCATGTCATGTAGGCAACGATTGGGTTTTGTCCAAGCGCCATTTCCCCTTTTTCCATAGAAGGTCCGTCAGCGATAAAGTCGCCTTTTTCAACGACATCGCCAACTTTAACGAGAGTGCGTTGGTTGTAAGCAGTACCTGAGTTTGAACGACGGAATTTTTGGATGTGGTAAACGTCCAATGAACCATCTTCACGACGTACTTCTACCTTGTCAGCATCTGCGTATGTAACTTTACCATCATACTGAGCAATAACAGCCGCTCCAGAATCATGGGCTGCTTGGTATTCCATACCAGTACCAACGTAAGGTGCTTTTGGATCAATCAATGGCACAGCCTGACGTTGCATGTTGGCACCCATGAGGGCACGGTTGGAGTCATCGTTTTCCAAGAAAGGAATACATGCTGTCGCAACGGCAACTACCTGTTTTGGTGACACATCCATGTAGTCAACCACTTCTGCTGGATACTCTTGGTTGACCCCTTGGTGACGTCCCATGACAACTTTCTCAGCAAAAGTACCGTCTTCGTTGAGACGAGAGTTAGCCTGCGCTACAGTAAATTCATCTTCTTCATCGGCTGTCAACCAAACGATTTCGTTTGTGACTACACCTGTTTCACGGTCAACCTTACGGTACGGTGTTTGAACAAATCCATATTTGTTCAAGTGCCCGTAAGATGACAAGTTATTGATCAAACCGATGTTAGGTCCTTCAGGTGTCTCGATTGGACACATACGACCATAGTGAGTGTAGTGCACGTCACGTACTTCATATCCGGCACGGTCACGTGTCAAACCACCAGGTCCTAAGGCTGACAAACGACGTTTGTGAGACAACTCAGAAAGCGGGTTGTGTTGGTCCATGAACTGTGACAACTGTGATGAACCAAAGAATTCTTTAACCGCAGCTGTTACTGGACGGATGTTGATGATTTGTTGCGGTGTCAAAACTTCATTATCCTGAACAGACATACGTTCACGGACATTACGTTCCATACGAGAAAGGCCAAGACGTACTTGGTTGGCAAGCAATTCACCAACTGCACGGATACGACGGTTTCCAAGGTGGTCGATATCATCCACACGTCCGATACCTTCTGCCAAGTTAAGGAAGTAGCTCATCTCTGCAAGGATATCCGCAGGAGTTACAACACGAACCTTGTCGTCTGGATTGGCATTTCCGATGATGGTTACAACACGGTCTGGGTCCGTTGGGGCAACAACCTTGAATTTTTGAAGGACAACTGGTTCTGTCAAAACAGCTGCATCGTTTGGAATATAAACGATCTTGTTCAAGTCGCCATCCAAATGACTCTCGATACTTTCGATCACGCTACGAGTCATAACGGTACCAGCTTCTACCAAGATTTCACCCGTTTCAGGGTCTACCAATGGCTCCGCAATGGTTTGGTTGAGCAAGCGTGTTTTAACGTTGAGTTTTTTATTGATCTTGTAACGACCAACAGCTGCCAAATCGTAGCGGCGTGGGTCAAAGAAACGTGCTACAAGCAAGCTACGTGAGCTTTCAGCAGTCTTAGGCTCACCTGGACGAAGGCGTTCGTAGATTTCTTTCAAGGCTTCGTCTGTACGAGAGTCCATTGGATTCTTGTGGATATCTTTTTCAATAGTGTTGCGAACCAATTCGCTGTCACCAAAGATATCAAAGATTTCATCATCACCAGAGAAACCAAGCGCACGAACCAAGGTCGTAAATGGAATCTTACGAGTACGATCAATACGAGTATAAGCGATGTCTTTTGAGTCGCTTTCAAGTTCCAACCAAGCTCCACGGTTAGGGATAACAGTTGAGCCGTATCCCACTTTACCGTTCTTGTCTACTTTGTCGTTAAAGTAAACACCTGGTGAGCGGACCAACTGAGAAACGATAATACGTTCACCACCATTGATGATGAAAGTACCCATTTCGGTCATGATTGGGAAATCACCAAAGAAGACTTCTTGGGTCTTGATTTCGCCTGTTTCTTTATTAATCAAGCGGAAGGTTACAAAAATTGGTGCTGAGTAGCTAGCATCGTGGATACGAGCTTCTTCTAGCGTGTATTTTGGTTCCTTGATTTCATATCCAACAAATTCCAACTCCATTGTGTCTGTGAAGTTTGAAATTGGCAATACATCTTCAAATACTTCCTTAAGACCGTGATCTAGGAAATCTTTGAATGAATCCGTTTGAATTTCAATCAAATTTGGTAAGTCAAGAACTTCTTTGATTCTTGAAAAACTACGACGGGTACGATGTTTCCCGTATTGAACGTCATGTCCTGCCAAGATGATTCTCCTTTGTAAATAAATTCCAAGCCTTGTCAATCAGGCTTTTCTAATCGTCATATGGTTTTTAAAACCCCTATCACCGTGTCCCTTTGACGAATTTTCAGAATCTTTAAATCTTTGTTACAAGCACTCAAAAACCTGAAAAAAAGCACAAAAAGAGCAGCTAAATCTGACTTTTTCAGAAGATTTAACTGCTGTGAGCCTTGTCTGGACAATATTTCAGACAAAACCTACGACAAATGATTACTCATATTATACCTTATTTAGCTAGATTTTTCAAGGTTTTTTTACTATTTTTTAAACAATCTTTTCCTATATATTATTTTAAAATTTCAAGAAAATGAAGCATTATATTTTCTCTTAAAAGTTAGGAAAACGCTTGCACTAATGTTTACCTCGTGCTATACTGATAGGGAACAACTACACAAGGAGAATTGTGATGAAAAAGATCCCATCTCAAACTGAGAAAAAAATGATTTACGGTATCCGTTCCTTGAAGAACGGAACTGGTTCTGTCCTTATTGGTGCCAGCATTATCCTGCTTTCTGCTGCAATGCCAACTATTTCGGCCAACGAAAACCTGCCTCAAACTCAGGAAAATACCAGCGCTGTGACCAAGGCTCCTACTGAGACTGAAACGAGTCAAACTCAAACGGAAACGCCTATTTCTGAACAAAAGAATGCAAACGCTTCCCTTGATTCTAAAAAAGAAGCTCCAGCTGGGGAAACTACTACAGCGCCAGAAACACCCAAAACAGAAGACGCTACTACAAGCCAAGCTAACAACAAGGAAGAGAAAGTAAATGCCAGCACTTCGACGCCAACTTCAGATCAAAAACCACAAGCTGACACATCCTCTGAAGAACCCATCGCAGACAACCACTTCCGCATCCATGTAAAAAAACTCCCTGAAGAAAACAAAGATTCTCAAGGTCTTTGGACTTGGGACGATGTTGAAAAGCCGTCTGAAAACTGGCCCAATGGAGCCAAGCCCTTCAAGGATGCCAAGCAAGATGACTACGGCTATTACCTAAATGTCAAACTCAAAAATGAGCAAGCCAAGAAAGTCAGCTTCCTTATCAACAATACCAAGGGGGATAACCTGACAGGGGACCGTTCTGTAGAGCGCCTCTCTCCAAAAATGAACGAGGCCTGGCTAGATGAAAACTACAAGGTATACAACTATCGCCCTCAACCAGCAGGAACTATTCGTGTCAACTACTACCGCACCGATGGCAACTATGACAAAAAATCTCTTTGGTATTGGGGCGATGTCAAAAACCCAAGCAGTGGAGAATGGCCTGACGGTACTGACTTTACAGCAACTGGAAAATATGGCCGTTACATTGATATCCCACTCAATGAAGCTGCGAGAGAATTTGGATTTTTATTACTAGACGAAAGCAAGAAAGGCGATGATGTGAAAATCAGAAAAGAAGATTATAAATTCACTGATCTAAAAAATCACAGTCAGATTTTCCTCAAAGATGATGACGAAACCATCTACACCAACCCCTACTACGTTCACGATATCCGTATGACTGGTGCCCAACACGTGGCTAAATCTCGTATCGAAAGCAGTTTTTCTACCCTCGTTGGAGCTAAGAAAGACGATATCCTCAAACACTCCAGCATCACTGATTACCAAGGGAATAAAGTAGCTATCACAGACGTGGAAGTGGATGAGGCAGGTAAAAAAGTGACCTTCATCGGCGACTTCTCTGACACTCAACACCCTTACACTGTCAGCTACAATTCAGATCGCTTTACCACACGTTCAAGCTGGCGCCTCAAGGATGAGTCCTACAGTTACGATGGTCCACTCGGCGCAACTCTAAAAGAAGATGGCAAGCGTGTTGACCTCACCCTCTGGTCTCCAAGTGCTGATAAGGTTTCCGTTGTTGTCTATGACAAGAAAGACCCTGAAAAGGTAGTTGGAACTGTCGCCCTTGAAAAAGGAGAAAAAGGAACCTGGAAACAAACTCTAGATGCAAACTCTGGTCTCGGTATCAGCAACTACACTGGCTATTACTACCACTACCAGATCGAGCGCCAAGGTAAAACTGTCCTCGTTCTTGACCCTTATGCCAAATCATTAGCGGCTTGGAACAGTGACCTAGCAAAAACAGATGCCGCTCATAAGGTCGCTAAAGCTGCCTTTGTCGATCCAGCGAAGTTAGGTCCGCAAGACTTGACCTATGGAAAGATTCGTAACTTCAAATCACGTGAAGATGCCGTTATCTATGAAGCTCATGTACGTGACTTCACTTCGGATCCTGCCATCGCAAAAGACTTGACCAAGCCATTTGGTACCTTTGAAGCCTTTATCGAAAAACTGGACTATCTCAAAGACTTGGGTGTGACCCACATCCAGCTCCTTCCAGTCTTGTCTTACTACTTTGTCAATGAATTGAAAAACCATGAACGTTTGTCTGCCTACGCTTCAAGCAACAGTAACTACAACTGGGGATATGACCCTCAAAACTACTTCTCCTTGACTGGTATGTACTCAAGCGATCCTAAGGATCCAGAAAAACGTATTGCCGAATTCAAAAACCTCATCAACGAAATCCACAAACGTGGCATGGGTGCTATCCTGGACGTGGTCTACAACCATACTGCAAAGGTTGACATTTTTGAGGATATTGAGCCAAACTACTACCACTTTATGGATGCAGACGGAACTCCTCGTACCAGCTTCGGAGGCGGCCGTTTGGGAACTACCCACTACATGTCTAAACGTGTCTTGGTAGACTCCATCAAGTATCTGGTTGAAACCTACAAAGTAGATGGTTTCCGCTTTGATATGATGGGTGACCACGATGCAGCTTCAATTGAAGAAGCTTACAAGGCTGCACGCGCCCTTAACCCAAATCTAATCATGCTAGGCGAAGGTTGGAGAACCTATGCTGGTGACGAAAACATGCCTACTAAGCCTGCTGACCAAGATTGGATGAAGAAAACAGATACTGTCGCTGTCTTTTCAGATGATATCCGTAACAACCTCAAGTCTGGTTATCCAAACGAAGGCCAACCTGCCTTTATCACAGGTGGAAAACGCGATATCAATACCATCTTTAAAAATCTGATTGCTCAACCAACTAACTTTGAAGCAGACAGTCCTGGAGATGTTATCCAGTATATCGCAGCCCATGATAACTTGACCCTCTTTGACATTATTGCTCAGTCTATCAAAAAAGACCCAAGCAAGGCTGAGAACTATGCTGAAATCCATCGCCGTTTGCGACTTGGAAACCTCATGGTCTTGACTGCTCAAGGGACTCCGTTTATCCACTCTGGTCAAGAATACGGACGTACCAAACAATTCCTTGATCCAGCCTACAAGAATCCTGTCTCAGAGGATAAGGTTCCAAACAAGTCTCACTTATTGCGTGATAAGGACGGCAAACCATTTGTCTATCCTTACTTTATCCATGACTCTTACGACTCTAGTGATGCTGTCAACAAGTTTGATTGGACCAAAGCAACAGATGGCAAAGCATATCCTGAAAATGTCAAGAGCCGTGACTACATGAAAGGTTTGATTGCCCTTCGTCAATCTACAGATGCCTTCCGACTCAAGAGTCTACAAGATATCAAGGAGCGCGTCCACCTCATTACTGTTCCAGGACAAAATGGCGTTGAAAAAGAAGACGTGGTCATCGGCTACCAAATTACTGCTCCAAACGGTGATGTCTACGCTGTCTTTGTCAATGCGGATGATAAGGCTCGTGAATTTACTCTAGGAACTGCCTTTGCTCACTTGAGAAAGGCTGAAGTCCTCGCAGATGAAAATCAAGCCGGACCAGTAGGAATCGCTAAACCTCAAGGTCTCGAATGGACTGAAAAAGGCTTGAAATTGAACGCTCTCACTGCTGTCGTTCTCCGCTTGTCTCAAGGTGGTGCCATTGTCGCTCCAGCTGTGGAAGAAAAACCAGAATTTGATCTTTCTAGCTTGGAAGTTGAACCAGAACAAGGTCAAGCTCAAAACCTAGCAGCCAATCCTGAAACTCAAGAAACTGCAGCAGAGGCTCACTCTCATAACCTCCTTCCAAACACAGGAACTGAGAGCAAATCCCTCCTTGCCCTTGCTGGATTCAGCATCCTTGCCCTTCTCGGACTTGGATGGTTGATAAAGAACAAGAAAAAGAAATAATACTCAATGAAAATCAAAGAGTAAACTAGGAAGCTAGCCGCAGGCTGCTCAAAACACTGGTTTGAGGTTGTGGATAGAACTGATTGAGTTAGCGTCATATACCTACAGCAAGGCGAAGCTGGCGAGGTTTAAAGAGATTTTCGAAGAGTATAAACTAGCCCTCCTATAGAAAAACACCCCATGATTAGAAGACTCTTCTAGTCAATGGGGTGTTGTTTTTTATATTTTTCAATCTTTATCCAGCATAATAGGGAAAAAATTTTCGAAATCTATGAATTACTCAACTATCAGTTCCTTATCTTTCAAAGTTAACTTCGAGTTTTCTGTCAATTCTGTTTGTTCAAAAGTGTAAATCGTCTCACCCTTTGTATCAATCATGTACCAGACTTGGTCTTTACGGACAACCAGGGCAAGCTCCGTACTATTTGTGTCCTCATTTTTGACAGACAATGGAAAGGCCTTGTCCACACCTTCCAGAGCTACTTTATTCCCTGTTTTTAATTCTACTAGGTAGTGTACTCCATCCTTGGTACCAAAACTGTAGTCCGCATTAATCTTTGTGTGGCTATCGGAGTCTTTCATTTGAATGGAAGTTCTATCTATACCTTCAAATGCCTTTTTAAAGTGTTCTTTCTGCTCTTCAGCTTTCTTTTGATCTTGAGACTGAACCGTCTCTTGCACCGCAGCAATCCGTTCCAGGTTTTGCTTTTTCGCTTGTCTCGCCTGATGGATCAAGATCGTACGTATCAAGAAAGAACTAGACAAGACGATACCAACCAGCATAGCAATAATACTTTTTTTCTTCTTCATTTTCTTCTCCTTATAAAAAATTAAAGGCGAGCAAAAATACTCCTCACTCAAGTATACCAAGAGAGAGCAAAAAAGTCTAGATGAACTAGACTTTCTTAGCTTATTCTACTGTTACTGACTTAGCAAGGTTACGTGGTTTGTCCACATCAAGGCCACGGTGGAGTGTTGCAAAGTAAGCGACCAATTGCGTTGGTACGACCATTGAGATTGGTGAAAGGTATGGGTGTACAGTCGTAAGGACGATATCGTCTGTCTCTTTAGCAACATTCTCTTCTGCAATAGTGAGAACCTTGGCACCACGGGCTACGACCTCTTGGATATTTCCACGAGTATGGTTGGCAAGGACTGGATCTGACAAGAGGGCCAAGACAGGCGTTCCTTCTTCAATCAAGGCAATGGTTCCGTGCTTGAGTTCTCCTGCCGCAAAGCCTTCACATTGGATGTAAGAAATCTCTTTGAGTTTGAGACTGGCTTCCATAGCTACGTAGTAATCTTGACCACGTCCAATGTAAAAAGCGTTACGAGTTGTTTCAAGAAGGTCACGAACCTTGGCATCAATGGTTTCTTTTTCTGAAAGGGTTGATTCGATAGACTGAGCTACGATTGACAACTCATGAACCAGGTCAAAGGCTTGCGCTTTGGCATTCCCGTTTGCTTCTCCGACTGCTTTTGCAAGGAAGGCAAGGGCTGCGATTTGTGCTGTATAGGCCTTGGTTGATGCCACGGCAATTTCAGGACCCGCGTGAAGAAGCATAGTATGGTTGGCTTCACGAGAAAGAGTTGAACCTGGCACGTTTGTCACTGTCAAGCTTGGAATGCCCATTTCATTAGCCTTAACCAAAACCTGACGGCTGTCAGCTGTTTCACCAGACTGACTGATAAAGATGAAGAGTGGTTTCTTGCTGAGAAGTGGCATACCATAGCCCCACTCAGAAGAGATTCCAAGTTCAACTGGCGTATCCGTCAATTCTTCCAGCATTTTTTTAGAAGCAAATCCTGCGTGGTAAGATGTCCCAGCTGCAAGGATGTAGATACGGTCTGCGTCTTGAACAGCCTTGATGATAGCTGGGTCAACGACTACTTGACCAGCCTCATCTGTGTAGGCTTGGATGAGTTTACGCATCACCGTTGGTTGCTCATCAATTTCCTTGAGCATGTAGTAAGGATAAGTTCCCTTACCGATATCAGACAAGTCAAGTTCAGCAGTGTAGCTAGCACGCTCACGACTATTGCCATCATAGTCGTGCACTTCGACGCTATCAGCCTTGACGATTACCAACTCTTGGTCATGGATTTCCATGTATTGGTTGGTCTCACGAATCATAGCCATAGCATCTGAGCAGACCATGTTATAACCTTCCCCAAGACCAATCAAAAGTGGCGATTTGTTCTTAGCGACATAGATGACATCTGGATTTTCAGAGTCAATCAAGGCAAAGGCATAAGAACCACGGATGATGTGAAGGGCTTTTTTGAAGGCTTCAAGAACTGAGAGACCTTCTTCTTCTGCAAATTTTCCAATCAGGTGAACGGCAATTTCTGTATCTGTTTGTCCCTTGAAGTGGTGACCTGCAAGGTATTCTTCCTTGATTTCGAGATAGTTTTCAATCACCCCATTGTGCACCAAGACAAAACGTCCTGTCTCAGAGCGGTGTGGGTGAGCATTGTCTTCCGTTGGTTTTCCGTGAGTCGCCCAACGCGTATGTCCGATACCAGTTGTCCCCTCAACACCTGCTGTCTTGGCAGACAATTCTGCGATACGACCGACAGCCTTAACCAGGTGATTTTCAGCACCACCTAGGACAAAAATCCCCGCAGAATCATAGCCACGGTATTCAAGCTTTTCAAGCCCTTGAATCAAAATATCAGTTGCATTTGTGTTTCCAACAACACCAACAATTCCACACATAGTATATACGACACAGACCAGCTGTGCTTTCTCCTTAAATTGGTATAGTCTAATTCTCGCTTTACGGAATCAGCAAAAACAGTATATACTTGTTTTTCTCACTTGTCAAGAATAAAAATTGGTATAGTTTTTCTATCTGGTATTTTATCAAGATTTCACTTGATACCTGACAAGTCGGCATCAATTACTTATAATAAGGGGAGGAGGTATTCGCCATGTGGTTTTTCTTCGCACTTTTATCAGCTATCTTTGCAGCCTTAACGTCAATTTTAGCCAAGATTGGGATTGAAGGAGTTCCATCCAATCTAGCAACTGCTATTCGTACAGTCGTCGTCATTCTTATGGCCTGGGCTATGGTTTTCTTGACCAATAGTCAGACCGAAATTGTCAACATCAGTAAAAAAAGTTGGCTCTTTCTCATCTTATCAGGCTTAGCCACTGGCGCCTCCTGGCTCTGCTACTACAAGGCCTTGCAGATGGGCAATGCGACTGAGGTATCTGCTGTCGATAAATTCAGTCTCGTCATTACCCTCGTTCTAGCCTTTTTCTTCCTACAGGATGTCCTGACGTTTAAAACAATTATTGGCTGTATCCTGATTACGATTGGGACCTTGGTGATGATATTGTAATAAAAAGTGAGATGAACACCATCTCACTCTTTTTATTCTTAAAATCCATTATGGTCGCTGAGTTCCTTGAACCAATGGCCTGATTTTTTTAGACGACGTTCCTGTGTTTCCAAGTCAAGCTCAACCAAACCGTAACGATTTTTATAGCTGTTGAGCCATGACCAGCAGTCAATAAAGGTCCATATTAAGTATCCTTTACAGTTGGCTCCATCTTCAATCGCACGGTGAAGTTCACGAAGATGTCCTTTGACAAAGTCAATACGGTAATCATCTTGAATCATCCCATCTTGACGGAATTTTTCTTCCCCTTCAACACCCATACCATTCTCTGTCAACATCCACTCAATATTACCATAATTTTCCTTGATATTTTGGGCAATATCATAAATCCCTTGCTCATAAATTTCCCATCCACGGTGAGGATTGATTTTACGGCCCGGCATGATATAAGGCTCGTAAAAATGTTCTGGCAAGAGGGGACTGTCTGGATGTTTAGCAAAACGTGGCGCCATGACACGCAAAGGCTGGTAGTAGTTAACTCCTAGGAAATCAACTGTATTCTCGCGAATGAATTCTAATTCTTCAACAGTATACTCTGGCAGCAAATCATGCTCAGCTAAAATCTCTACTAACTCTTCTGGATAAGCTCCCAAGACAGACGGATCTAGGAAAGATTGGGCTTGGAAGAGATCCGCAATGCGAGCAGCCTTGACATCTGCGGGATGCTGGCTACGTGGATAGGCTGGTGTCAAGTTGAGGACAATCCCAATCTTGGAATCAGGCAAAACTTCATGACAGGCCTTAACCGCAAGACTACTAGCCAGTTGCGTATGATAGGCAACCTTAACTGCTGCTTTGGCATCTACCTTGTGAGGATAGTGGGCATCGTAAAAATAGCCAAACTCTACGGGAACGATGGGCTCGTTAAAGGTAATCCATTGGTCCACCAAGTCACCGTATGTCTCAAAACAAAAACGAGCATAGTCTTCATAAGCCTTGACAGTTGCCTTATTTTCCCAACCATCGCCGTCTTCTTGGAGGGCAAAAGGCAGGTCGAAGTGATAGAGATTAACTAAGAGACGAATTCCCTTGGCCTTAATGGCTTCAAAGACCTGACGGTAGAAAGCCACCCCTTGCGGATTGACCTCTTCACGGCCCTGTGGGAAAATACGAGACCACTGGATAGAAGTTCGGAAGGCTGTATGCCCAGTCTCTACCAAAAGCTCAATATCCTTTTCCCAGTTTTCGTAAAAAGTCGATGTTTTATCAGGTCCAATTCCATTGTAGTAACGATTTGGCTCTACTTGGAACCAATAATCCCAGAGATTGTCTCCCTTGCCGTCACCAGGTACACGACCTTCTGTCTGTGGTCCAGAAGTGGAGGAACCCCAGACAAAATCCTTTGGAAATTTTAGCATAGCTTTACCTCTTCGTTTATTCATTTTTCCCATTATATAGAAAAAACAAGGTAAAAACTAGTTACATTTTTGCCTTGTTTTTCTTCTGATTATAGTTTTTATTTCTTGCTGAGGATTTCAAGGGTTTCGAGCAAGTTGTCTGCATGAACTTCGATGGTGTCACCAGTCGCCTTAATCTTAACTTCTACGATGCCATCGGCTGCTTTCTTCCCAACAGTGATACGGATTGGCAGACCAATCAAGTCGCTATCGCTAAACTTCACTCCGACACGTTCGTTACGGTCGTCTGTCAAGACTTCGTAACCAGCTCCCATCAAGCTTGCTTCAAGTTTTTCTGTTAAGGCTTGCGCTTCTTCATCCTTGACATTGACAGTGATCAAATGCACATCAAATGGCGCCAATTCTTTAGGGAAGTTAACTCCCCAAGCGTAACGGTATTCACCTTTTGGTGTTTTATTGACAAAGAGGCGAGCGTGTTGCTCCATAACGGCTGAGAGGAGACGGCTAACACCGATACCGTAACATCCCATGATGATTGGCACAGCACGACCATTTTCATCCAAAACATCTGCACCCATACTTGCTGAGTAGCGAGTTCCGAGTTTGAAAATATGACCGATCTCGATACCACGCGCAAAGTTTAGGACACCTTGTCCGTCTGGTGAAATTTCACCCTCACGCACTTCGCGGATATCCACATATTCTGCAGTAAAGTCACGACCTGGGTTCACACCTGTCAAGTGGTAGCCATCTTCGTTAGCCCCTACAACAGCATTGCGAACATCTTGCACCTTACGGTCTGCAATGATTTTCACATTTTCTGGCAAACCAACTGGACCAAGTGAACCAAATCCTGCTGGGACGACACTTGCTACTTCTTCTTCGCTCGCAACGTCAAAGAAATCTGCTCCCAAGTGGTTTTTCAACTTGACTTCGTTAAGCTGGTCATTTCCAACTAGAAGGGCTGCAACAAGCTCACCATCTGCCATGTAGAAGAGGGTTTTGATTGTTTGTTCTTCTGGGACATTTAGGAAGGCTGCCACTTCATCGATGGATTTAACACCTGGAGTTTCGACGCGAGTCACTTCTTCTTCCGCAACGACACGGTTGCTTGGTTTGTACTCGTTTGTTGCCATTTCTAAGTTAGCTGCATAGCTAGACTCACTTGAGTAAGCAATGGTATCCTCACCAGAAACCATCCATTTGAGCAATTCCGCCTTGATTTCTTCTTGCACTTCTGCAGGAATTTCATCAAATGATGCAACTGACTTGTCCAAGACCACCCATCGACTAAGATCTGTACGAGCAGGAGTGATGGCCATAAATTCTTGGCTATCCTTACCACCCATAGCTCCACCGTCACCAATGATAGCTTTAAAGTCCAAGCCACTGCGAGTAAAGATACGCTCGTAAGCTGCCTTGTACTCATCATAAGTCACATCCAAACTATCGTAATTAGCATGGAAACTATAACCATCTTTCATGATAAACTCACGTGTACGGAGAAGGCCGTTACGTGGACGTTTTTCATCACGGTATTTCGGTTGGATTTGGTAAAGGTTAAGTGGCAATTGCTTGTAAGATTTCACAGAGTCACGAACAATAGCTGTAAAAGTTTCTTCGTGTGTCGGACCTAGGATAAAGTCTGACTTTTCACGGTTTTTCAGTTTATAAAGGTCTTCACCATAGGTTTCATAACGACCTGATTCGCGCCAGAGATCGGCACTGAGAAGGGCAGGAGCCAACATCTCAACAGCACCAATCTTATCAAACTCTTGGCGCATGATATTCTTAGCCTTTTCAATCACACGGTTAGCGAGTGGTAGGTAAGAATAAACACCAGCAGAAACTTGACGAACATAACCAGCACGCAACATAAGGGCGTGGCTGATAACTTGAGCATCACTTGGCATTTCGCGAAGCGTTGGGATTAGCATTTTACTTTGTTTCATAATATTCCTCGATTATCTAAAAGAAGAGTCGCATAATGTCATTCCAGGTCACAGCAAGCATCAAGACAACCATGATAACTACACCAGCCATGGTGACATAGGTTTCAATTTCTTGTTTAAGGGGTTTACGGCGGATAGCCTCTAGGATATTGAGCACAATCTTTCCACCATCCAAAGCCGGGATCGGAATCAAGTTAAAAATCCCGATATTGATGGAAATCATGGCTAGGAAGTAGAGGACATTCTCAATTCCATTTTTAGCAGCATCGCTACTTGCTTTAAAAATGGCAACGGGACCGCCGAGTTTGTTCAAATCTGGATGGAAAATCAAGTTTTTCAGAGCCGAAAGGATGCGGAGCCCTGAGTCAGCAGCGGTTGTAAATCCACCAACAAACATGGATAGAAAGTCTGACTTGACCCCTGGTTGAACCCCAAGAATGTAACGTCCTTGATTTTCTTCTGGAGTCACAGTGACTTGTTTTTCGCTACCATTTTCAGAAATGGTCACATCCAAGGTCGGGGCGGTCTTGTCCTTGGTATCTGCTTCCACAGCCTGAATCAAGTCCTGCCAATTCTTAACTTCGTGGGAGCCAACTTTGGTGATTTGAGCTGTCTCAGCTACGCCCACCTTAGCCAGAGCTCCCTCTGGCATGACGTGAAAGAGATTGGTCTGAGTATCTCTAACACCGCCCTGCAAAAAGATCAAGATCCAAAAAACAACAACACCCAAGATAAAGTTATTCATAGGACCTGCAAAGTTGGTGATGAGCTTACCCCAGATAGAAGCATTTTGGTACTGTACATCTAGAGGGGCAATGCGCACTTCGGTTCCATCTTCTTCAACAACCGTTGCATCATGATCCACTGCAAAAGTCTTTTCTTCTTCCAGGACCAAGCCTTTAATGAAGAGCTTGTCTTCAAAGTCAAACTGGGTTACCTGCATAGGAAGAGCCGTTTGATCCAGTTTCTTCCCTGAGAGGTTAATCCGTTTGACTTTACCATCGTCAGCAAGTGTTAAACTGACTGGAGTTCCTGTCTTGATTTCTGTCGCATCATCACCCCAGCCTGCCATACGAACATAGCCTCCTAGAGGAAGGGTTCGAATGGTATAAGCAGTGCCATCCTTACCGATATGGGAAAAAATCTTGGGCCCCATACCAATGGCAAATTCACGAACTAGAATGCCTGATTTCTTGGCAAAATAAAAATGTCCAAACTCATGCACCACCACGATAATCCCAAAAACGAGGATAAAGGTTAGCAATCCAATCATTCAATATTCCTTTCTTTAAAACAGGCCGAATAAGTGCATCATTGGAAACACAATCAGCATGCTGTCAAAGCGATCCAATACACCACCATGTCCAGGGATAAATTTTCCAGAGTCCTTGACACCGAAATGGCGTTTCATGGCACTCTCAATCAAGTCACCAAACTGACCTGCCACACTGAAGAAGGCTGCAAAGAGACTCATTCTATAAATCCCATAAGGAAGAGCAACTGTACTGTCCACTAGCATGAAGATTACCGTTATCAGTACCGCACCTAGAATACCCCCGACAAAGCCCTCAATACTCTTATTAGGAGAAACTCTCGGAGCCAACTTATGTTTACCAAAATTCATCCCTGTCAGGTAGGCTGCGCTATCTGTCGCCCAAACGATAAAAAGGGCCAAAAGTACCTTGTCAAAACCTGCCACCCGAGCATCTAGTAAGGCATTGAAGCCAAAACCAACATAAAAGCTCACAGCAATTGGGAAAGCGGCATCTTCAATCGTATAGTTTTTACTGAAAACGGTTGTCCCTAGCATTATGGTAATCAGAACACTATAGGCAACTACATTCCCATCAACAGGCAAAAATGTTAGGTAATTTTCTAAAGGAACTGTGAGAGCGAAGGTCGCAAAAAGAGTCAAAGCGCCCTCAATGGTCATAGTCTTTAGCCCCTTCATGTGCAAGAGTTCATGGACACCTAGCATCGCTAACAAGCCAATCCCTATCTGCAACAAGAGCCCTCCCGCAAACAAGACTGGAAGGAAAATGGCCAGGGCCAATACCGCAAACAATGTTCTCTTTTGTAAATCCTTGGTCATATCTTCTCCTAAACTCCTCCAAAACGGCGATTGCGATGGTTAAAAGCAGCAATAGCTTCCTGCAAGGCGGCTTCATCAAAATCAGGCCACAAGGTATCCGTAAAATAAAGCTCGCTATAGGCTGCTTGCCACGGCAAGAAATTACTTAAACGCAACTCACCACTCGTACGGATAATCAAATCTGGATCTCGCAAATCCTTTGGCAGGTGTTGCGTGAAAAGATAGTCCCCAATCATGTCTTCTGTGATGTCGCCAAGATTGATTTTGGCATCTAAAACTTCCTGAGCCAAGCTCTTAAGAGCCTGCGTGATTTCAGCACGACCACCATAATTAAGGGCAAAATTGAGAATCAAGCCCGTATTGTTCTTGGTCAACTCCTCTGCTTTTTTCAAAGCTTCAAAAGTCGGCTTAGGCAGACGGTCTGTTTCCCCAATCATCTGAATCTTAACATTATTTGCATGTAATTCGGGGACGTAGTTATCATAAAACTCGACTGGCAAGTTCATGATAAACTTGACTTCTTGATCTGGGCGCGTCCAATTTTCCGTTGAAAAGGCATAGACTGTGATAACCTTAACTCCCATCTTGTTAGCTGCCTTGGTCACCTTTTGGAGGGCTTCCATTCCCGCCTTATGACCAAAAACCCGTGGTTGCATCCGTTTTTTAGCCCAGCGACCATTTCCATCCATGATAATCCCAATGTGAGCAGGAACCTGTGTTGGAACCTCTACTTCTACAGCTTTATCTTTCTTAAAAAATCCAAACATGATCATATTCCTATTCAAAAATCTATCGTTTCATTATACCATATTCCCCTATTTTCTTCTATTGCTAAGTTACTGCACCTACTTGTAGGCAGACAAAAAATAAGCCGCCTGATTGGGCGACTTTATTTTATAGGGAGATTATTATGAAAAAGTTTTAGGAGTTTAAGTTAAGTTCCTCTTAACTTATGAACCTAGTATACCGTCCCTAACTTAAATTTTTCTTAAGTTTTTTGAAAAAGTCAGATTTTTCCATTTTTCTTGCCAATTTTTCTTAGATAAGCGTTCTTGATAGAGCTTCATCCTTTCCTCATTATCTAGAAAATGAGGAGTTGGGGAAACCTGGAAGTTCATAATATCCTCTAAACCATAGGGGGCATAGAGCTCTAAAGTGGAATTTTCATTCAAGCGAAGTCCTACCGCCGTGCAACGCTCGGGATACTTACTCATAGCATCACGAGAACTGGTATAGGGCGCAGTGTGGGGACTGTGCAGATGCATATAGACCTGATTTTTCAACTCCCACTGATACTGGGGGAAGTCCTCTCTCAGCTTTCTCTCTATGCCCAGCGTTTCTTCGTAAGAGATAGCTGGATCAAAGAAAATCACATCTACATCTGTTTCATGATCAAAAGGCGATTTGTCTGACAAGAGATTCCAGATGAAATTCCTGACAGAACCTGCCGCCAACCAAGAGTCTTGCAAACCAAGATCACGGATGATGGTTAGAATAGCCATCATATCTGGATTTTTTCTAAAAACCTCTAGAATATCTTGCTCATTTTTCACTGTATTCATAGCCTAAATGCTCATATGCCTTAGCAGTCGCCACCCGTCCTGAGCGAGTTCGCATGATAAAGCCTTTTTGGATGAGGTAGGGTTCATACATATCCTCAACCGTCTCACGCTCTTCAGCGATATTCACAGAAAGAGTTCCTAGACCGACAGGACCACCACCATACATCTCAATCATGGTACGAAGGATTTTCTGGTCCACATAGTCCAACCCTTCACGGTCTACATCTAGCATGGTCAAGGCCTTATCAGTAATAACATCATCGATTAAGCCATCCCCCATTATCTGGGCAAAGTCGCGCACGCGCTTAAGGAGACGATTGGCAATACGAGGAGTTCCCCGACTACGCAAGGCCAGCTCAGCAGCTGCTTCATGGGTGATTTCCATCTCAAAAATATCTGCCGTCCGCTCAACAATCTCTGTCAAATCAGCATGGGCATAGTATTCCATATGACCTGTAATCCCAAAACGTGCTCGCAGAGGATTTGAGAGCATACCCGCACGGGTCGTTGCACCAATCAAGGTAAAAGGTGGCAAGTCTAGATGAACACTGCGACTGCCTTCACCAGCCCCAATCATGATATCAATGTAGAAGTCCTCCATGGCACTGTAAAGCACCTCTTCCACCGACATGGGCAAGCGATGAATCTCGTCGATAAAGAGGACATCTCCCGGCTCCAAATCATTTAAAATCGCTACCAAGTCACCCGCCTTTTCAATGACAGGACCAGACGTTTGCTTGAGGTTGACTCCCAGTTCATTGGCAATGACAAAAGCCATGGTTGTTTTCCCAAGTCCTGGAGGACCAAATAAAAGAACATGATCCAGCGCCTCATCCCGCATTTTTGCTGCCTCAATAAAGATTTGCAGCTGATCCTTGACCTTATCCTGCCCAATATATTCACGTAAATACTGAGGACGGAGGGTACGTTCTACCAACTCCTCATCCCCCATGATTTCATTATCTAAAATTCTACTCATGGCTCTATTATATCAAAAATCCAAGCCACAAACAAAAAAGCCACCTGATTGGGTGGCTTCTTTAGGGAGATTATTATGAAAAAGAAAAGTTTAGGATTTCATTAAATAAAGTTAGGAGGTCTTTATTTAATGATTATATAATACAAGATGAATCTTAAAGCTAACTTAACTTTTTCTATGATTGATCATTTTTTTAATTTTCCCCAAATGGAATTTTTTTCTCAAACAACAAAAAGCCACCTGATTGGGTGACTTCTTTAGGAGATTATGATGAAAAAGAAAAGTTTGGGATTTCATTAAATAAAGTTAGGAGGTCTTTATCTAATAACTATATAATACACGAGGATACTTAAACTTTACTTAAGAAAAAATAATTATTTTATTTTTTTCGATCTAGCCAAATCATTCCTGTGCAATCATAAGTAGATAAGGTTTCAAAACCCAGTGAACGGTAGAATCCCAAATTTTTCTCTGTTTGGTCTGTCACCAGTTGAATTTGATAGGCATCTTTGTAATCCCCTAAAGCCTCTTTCACCAAGGCGCTACCAATTCCTTGACGCTGATAACTAGGCAAAACGATCAAATCCTGAACAAAAACCGATGAAAAACCATCTCCGACCAAACGAACCAAGCCCACAACAGCATCACCATCAAGTGCCAGGTAAATTGCTAGTGAGTGAGACAAGGATTTCTCCAGCATCTGGGGTTGATGTGTATAGTTTGTCCAACCGACTGCCTGATAGAGATGCAAAACATCCTCTAGCTTGACGATTTCTTGCTTTCTAATAGTTATCATCCCAACACCTCTTAGAGTTCTCTCAAACTCTTGTACTGCTGCCCATTTTTATCAAAATTTTCAGGACGCAGCCATGCTTCCAAACGAGCTTTAACTTGAGGCCAGTCCTTATCAATCATAGAGAGCCAATCCGTATCCCTCGTACGCCCCTTATAAACAACTGCCTGACGGAAGGTCCCTTCATATACAAAGCCCAAACGTTCCGCGGCTCGCCTTGATGGCAAATTTAGAGCATCGCATTTCCACTCATAGCGACGATAGTTGAGCTCCTCAAAAACATAGCGAGCCAGGAGATATTGAGCCTCTGTCCCCATCCTCGTCCCCTTAAGTGCTGGTGAAAAAGTGACAGCTCCCACTTCTATTACTCGGTTATTCTGGTCAATTCGCATGAGAGAAAAAGTTCCCAAAGCCTTACCAGTTGCCTTGTCTATAATCGCATAGTAAAAACGGTCCTTACGAGCCAACATCTGATTTAAGACGGTAACCAGTTCTTCCATATCTGCCACTGGTTCCTGAAAGAGGTAGGTCCACATCTCCCGAGGTGTATCTGGACCATAAACAGCTAATAAATCCTCCGCATGCTTTTCCACCGAAAGAGCCTCTATCTGAGCGTAGCGCCCTTCTAAGAAATCAATGGAAGGCAATTCACCTGAAGTATAACCTTCCATTGACTCCCCAATCATCTGACCATATTCATTTACTGGCATCGTTTTTCTCCTTGTTTTAGGCTGAAAATACTATATCATAATTTGCTCTATATGGAAACTAGCACTCTCCTCAAACCTCATCCTCAACACTACATTAGTGATTCGTTTTCTTTCTTTTATCTTCTAAGGCTTGATTAATTCGTTGGGTGAGCTTGTGAGTTTGCCAAATCTGGTACAACCATATCAGTCCATAAATCAACAAGAAAAAGAACCAAAGCAAGGGACTCAACAATGCTGAACCCCAGCCAAAAAATAAGTAGGTCAATACTAAAATAGTAGCTGTCGCTAACAAATGAACTCCTACACGCATACTATAAGCAAGAAACTCTAGCCTTTCAAGGATTAAGGTCAATACCCCCATAATTCCACTCATCAAAAACAAAGCTAGAATATTTTTTGTCGTTGGTGCAGGATAGGTAATACCTGAATAAAACTGCGCCAATAACACCAAACTCAAATAAACAAAGGAGGCCGTCCGCATTCCCGATACAAAATAAGCAATCAATCGCTTCATGATTTTCTCCTATAAACCTAGATAATCCATTAAGGACTTAACGTATTTCCGACTCACACTCGATTTGATACCCCGAGTCATTTTAGCCATCATGTTCCCTGAAAAGCTATCCGATAATGACTCTAGATGGTCAATGTTTATAACTGAATGACGTGATATCTGTATAAAGTTACGTCGATTAATTCGATTCTGAAAGTTTGTCAATGTTTCCTTAGTTTTATAAATCCCATCTACCGTATAAATGGTCAACAAATTCTTATCGATATCTGCTAGAATAAGATCCTCAATTTTCACCATAACCAGATGATCATCCGTTCGAATAGGAATGACCACCTGATTGGTCGTTGAAAATTGTTCTAAATACTCCATGACTTCTCTTGCTTGGTCGGTTAACTGAGCTGCCTGAATTAAAATGTGTGGGTCTTTTTCTGAAAACTCTGTCTTCATTTCAAAACGAATCTTCATTTTCTCTCCAATACATCTTTATTTTCTCTTGCTAGACACTTTAACAAATAAAAGCCAAAGAAGAATAGCGACGAGACTGATAATAACCACTATAAAGTATGTTTCTTCCTTTGTCAATAGTTCTTGCCAGTTGATTTGGATTCCCATTTTTTCTTGAAATTCCTGTAACAGACCGCTATTTCCTGTAAATGTGGTCTCTAATGGCTCTTTCATTAAGACTTGTCGATAGAGAGAAGCAATATAAGTTGCAGGGGTACACTTCATGATAATCTGTGCAAAATCAGGTAATACTCCAATAGGAACATAAGTTCCTACTAAAAATCCAGAAGCAGTCCCCACTATAGTTGCCAGTTTGCCAAGGCTATCTACAGATTGAAAACGGTAAATCAAGAGAACATTTACCAAACTTGAAATCAGACTGCTTAATAACATAATCAAAGCGATTTCCGGTAAATGACTGATAACTGGACTTTCTTTAAAATAAAGGCTCATAACAGCAAACATAAACACCTGCATGACAAAAGAAATGATAATACTGCTGATTAGATAGGACGCCTGTAAGCCCCAGCTACCTAAATCTGTCAAGAAGAGATCTTGATCTACTTGATTTTCACGATCCTGTACCATTTGTGTAAGAGCCGTAAAACTGGTTGTCATCCCAGTCACAGCCAAGGTTCCACCCATCAGCCAGTTGTTTAAAAGGTTCGTATTATCAGGGAGTTGAGACCAAGCATCCGTCAAGTTCTTCTGCAAAAAAATGATATAAAGGAGGAAGGAAATCAATGCCCCCAATAATGAGAAAAATACTCCCGAACGATTACGAAAATATAAGATAAAATTCCGTTTCAATAAAGCTAGCATTAGCGAACCTCTCTTCCTGTAAGTGCAATAAAGGCATCATCCATAGTACCCGGACGAAACTCAAAAGAATCAATTTCTTCTCGAACTTTTGCCAAATATTCAATGGCTTCCTGTGACGTCCTTGGATAAAAAAGATATTCCAACTCATTTTCTTCCTCTACTGTCATTCCAGCCTGTAGCAGCTTTTCTAAATCCTTCATTTCCTTAAAACGAATTTTTAGGATATTAGATGCATACTGACTTTTAATAGCAGTCGCAGAACCTTGCGCAATCACTTTCCCATGATCAACAATATAGATCTGATCCGCTTCATCTGCTTCATCCAGATAATGAGTCGTTAAGATAATAGTCATCCCTTCATCCTTTTGTAGTCGATACAGTAGATCCCAGATGGATTTGCGAGTTTGAATATCAAGACCTGTCGTTGGTTCATCCAAGAAAAGAATATCTGGTCGCGAAAGAAGAGCACGCGCAATATCAACCCGACGTTTTTGCCCACCTGACAAAGTCCCATATAGTTGTTTCTGGAAAGCCGTCAAACCCAGTTGATGAATCAAATCATCCACACGACTCGCTGCAATCTCCTTATACTGTTGAGCACGAATCGTGAGATTTTCCCTAACCGTCAACATCTCATCCAGTACACTAGCTTGAAAAACAACTCCGATTTTCGTATTTGGCGCATATTGAATCTGACCTTGTGTCGGCTTTTTCAAACCGATTAACATGGAAATGGTGGTTGATTTCCCTGCACCATTGGGTCCCAAAATAGCATTGAAACTTCCTTTTTCAAACTCTAACTGGATATCGTCAACAGCCATATGATTGCCATACCGTTTAGTCAAATGTTTAGCTTGTAAAATCATATTTTTTCCTCCTCTTTACCCCACTAGTTTAACAAAAAGTATGAAAGAAAAATCGACTTTTGAGATAAGCAGTTAAAATGAAAGGACAAGTGGTAAAATAATGGGGGCTAAGTTAAAGTAGAGCAGCTCGTTTTTCTCCTATCGAATCACTAGAGGAAATTTAAGATCACTTACAACCACACATTATATTTTTAAACATGCGCTATAAAAGAGGCATTTTATAGCATCCGGCAGAAAAATCCAGGAGTCAATAGTATTGTTCTCGCTAAACCAAACAATAAAAAATGAATCAGAAATCATGGCACACACACCCTTCTAGTAAAATGAAAATGCTGAATGGGGCAGGATTAAATTTGAAGTAAGCAAGTATGGTCCTGAATTTGAAACTGCCATTAACGATAAGTCTATCTATTAGGAAAGAAATCTTCAATACAAGCAAAAACAGCTCTTGTTATCCAAGAAGAGCCGTTCTATTTTATGAAAGAGAGAGTCACTAGTGCCCCTTGTGCTTCTCTCTACGTTTTTGCTGTTTGCGTTCAAATTTCTCTTGCTTGAGCAATTGCTTTTGGAGACTAGACTGTTGTTTTGAATGCTTTTTTCGTTCCTCGTGCTGCAACTGTAAAAGCTCTTGTGACTTAGAAGAAACTTTCTTCTTCACCTGTTTCTTTACAGCTCGCTGCAGACGCTTCGGATTCTTAATCTTCACATGCTGTTTAACTGTCGCCTCTGGACTAAAAGATAACCGAGCAAACTGAGTCTGTAAAAGTTTCAAAATTTCATCCTCTTTTGGTTCCTGACCAAATGTCACACGACAAACTTGATAAGTTCCCTCATACTCTTGTTCAAACAATCCATGCCAAAATCCATCTTCAAAATAAACTGTCAAGCCAATTGAAACGATTTCCATGACAGCACCTCCTTAAATCTATCCCTAAGAATGGACAACCAAGGAGGAAGGTTACTGATAGGCTTGCCTACGTCTGGACTACCAACCAGAACTGTGTTTTTATCTTAGTTGGGACTATTATAGCATAATCCAATTTAAAAATCCTCCAGATTCTACTCTGAAGGATTCTTTTCTTATCTAACAACGATATTAACGAGTTTAGTTGGATCAAACAATTTGGGGAACTGTTTGAGGTTGCAAATGAGCAAATAAATTGGTTATTTCACCACAATATTCACAAGCTTGTTAGGGACACTAATCACTTTCACGATTTCTTTGCCATCAATTTCTGCTTTGACTTTTTCGTCAGCCAGAGCCACTTCTTGCAATTCTTCGCGTGATAGGTCTTTAGTGACCATGAGTTTGGCACGGACTTTTCCTTTGATTTGGACGACGATTTCGATTTCGTCTTCAACCAATTTGCTTTCATCCCATGTTGGCCAAACTACGTAAGAGATGGACTCACCTGTTGCTGCAACTGTTTGCCAGAGTTCTTCTGCCAAGTGAGGAGCAAATGGTGCAATCAATTGGATAAAGCCTTTGGCGTAGTCCACATAGAGCTTGTCTTCCTTGTTAGCCGCGTTGACAAAGACCATAAGTTGGGCAATGGCTGTATTGAATTTGAGGGACTCGATCTGCTCTGTTACAGATTTCACCGTTTCGTTGTAGACCTTGTCAAGAGCTCCGCTATTCTCCGCAACGATTTCTTTAGTTGTCATCAAACGGTAAACACGGTCAAGGAACTTACGGCTTCCTTCCAGACCTTCTTCTGACCAAGCGATGGAAGCATCGAGTGGTCCCATGAACATTTCATAGACGCGAAAGGTATCGGCACCGTATTGTTCCACCACATCGTCTGGGTTAACAACGTTCTTGAGGGATTTAGACATCTTAGCTGGCGCTTGCTCCAATTCTTCTCCTGTTTCCACATGGAAGAAGGAACCGTCACGTTTTTCAACCTTGTCAGTCGCCACAAGAGCGCCACGGTGGTCACGGTAGCTAGTTCCCAAGATCATCCCTTGGTTAAAGAGTTTTTGGAATGGTTCTTTAGTTGGAACAACACCGATATCATAGAGAAATTTATGCCAGAAACGAGCGTAAAGTAAGTGAAGAACAGCATGCTCTGCCCCACCCACGTAGATATCCACTGGCAACCATTGTTTGAGGAGATCCTCATCAGCCAATTTCTCAGTGTTATGTGGATCGATATAGCGGAGGTAGTACCAGCTTGAACCAGCCCATTGTGGCATAGTATTGGTTTCACGACGACCTTTGACCCCATCTTCACGAGTCACTTCTAGCCAGTCTGCCAAGTTAGCTAGTGGGCTTTCACCAGTACCTGAAGGGCGGATGTCCTTGGTGACTGGCAAGACAAGTGGCAATTCACTTTCTGGAACAGCTGTTGAAGTCCCATCTTCCCAATGAATAATTGGAATTGGTTCACCCCAGTAACGTTGACGACTAAAGAGCCAGTCGCGGAGACGGTAAGTCACCTTCTCTTGACCACAACCTTTTTCTTCCAACCAAGCGACAATCTTGGCAATAGCATCTTCCTTATTCAATCCATCTAGGAAGTCTGAATTAACGTGAAGACCATCCTCTGTGTAGGCAGCTTCTTCAACGTTTCCACCTTCCAGCACTTCTACGATTGGAAGGCCAAATTGTTTGGCAAATTCCCAGTCACGTTGGTCATGAGCAGGTACAGCCATTACCGCACCTGTTCCATAACTAGCAAGAACGTAGTCAGCAATCCAGATTGGAATTTCCTTGCCATTGACAGGGTTGATGGCATAAGCACCCGTCCAAACCCCTGTTTTTTCCTTGGCAAGGTCGGTACGAGCCAAGTCAGACTTGAGACTAGCTTGATGTTTATAGTCAGCTACTGCTTCAGCTTGTTCTGGACTAACGATAACATCTACCAAATCATGCTCAGGTGCAAGAACGGTAAAGGTCGCACCGAAAAGGGTGTCCGGACGAGTGGTAAAGACAGTGAATTCCTTGTCTGTTCCCTTTACTTTAAAGGTTACATTGGCACCAGTTGATTTCCCAATCCAGTTGCGTTGCATATCCTTGATAGACTCTGGCCAATCAAGTTCATCCAAGTCATTGAGCAAGCGCTCTGCATAGGCCGTGATTTTAAGCATCCATTGGCGCATTGGTTTGCGGACAACGGGATAGCCACCACGCTCAGAAGTTCCGTCAGGAAGGACTTCTTCGTTGGCAATGGCCGTTCCCAATTCTTCCACCCAGTTTACTGGTACTTCGGCTTCATAGGCCAAGCCTTTTTCGTAAAGCTTGGTAAAAATCCACTGCGTCCACTTGTAGTAGTTTGGATCTGTTGTATTGACTTCACGGTCCCAGTCGTAAGAGAATCCAAGCGCATTGATTTGGCGTTTGAAGTTAGCAATGTTTTCCGCTGTAAATTCTGCCGGGTCATTCCCCGTATCCATAGCGTATTGCTCAGCTGGCAAACCAAAGGCATCCCATCCCATTGGGTGAAGGACGTTGTATCCTTGCGCACGTTTGTAACGGCTGAGGATATCCGTTGCTGTATAACCTTCTGGGTGTCCTACGTGCAGACCTGCTCCAGACGGGTAAGGGAACATGTCAAGCGCATAAAACTTCGGTTTTGATGCATCTGTTCCTGTCTTAAATGTATGATGTTCTGCCCAGTAGCCCTGCCACTTAGGCTCAATTTCTTTATGATTGTAAAAACTCATGGTCTCTCTCCAATTTTGTGATGTTACTATTATACCATTTTTGGGGGAATTTGAAAGACGAGAAATGTTCTTTTAGACTTGGATAACAAGAAATACTGAGTCGCAAATCCACCTTATTTAACAGGAAAAAAATTAGCTCCTAATCGGAGCTAACTTCTATCAATTTTTTATTTCTTCCATCTTCTCACGCCCTAGTTCTCGGTAACTACGGTCACCAACAACTTCTACGCTAAACTGGCCATCCTCATATTCAAGAATCGTCACGCTACCATTATCGAGACCATGCGGATGCATACCATTGATCAGATAAACAATGGTACCAATCGTCATTCCATGGCTCACAACGAGAGCATTACCCCCACCTTGTTCTTCCATTTCTTTAGCAATCGCTTCAAAGCCTTCCTTGATTCGGCCACTAAGTTTTTCCCAACCTTCTGCCCAGCCTGCAGTATCAACCTCAACTAGACCTTCTGCTAGCTCTGCATAGGATAACTGATGAACATGATCCACCTTGAAAACACGAGGAATAACCCCCATAAAGAGGTCCCCATCATAGGCCCCATCAAAACTACCAAAACACCACTCACGGATTCGCTTGTCCATGCGGTAAGGGATTTTCCCCTGCAATCCAAGTTCTTCTAAGATAATTCCCATGGTTTGAATAGTGCGCCCTGAATCACTGGAATAAGCCCGGTCAAACTGCAAACCAGACTCTCTCAAGCCAATTCCCAGTTCATGGATTCCCAACTCACCTTCTGCGGTTAGAGGCGTATCACTCCATCCTTGAGCACGTCCAATGGTGTTAAACATCGTTTTCCCATGACGGACCAAGTACAATCTTACTTTAGACATTTTCTATCCTCCATTTTCTTCTATTATATCATGGATCAAAGAAATATTCGGCTTTCAAAATCAAAGCCAACATTTGTAAATTATCCAAAAGAAAAGCTACCCTCATGGTAGCTTCCCTAGGAGATTATTATGAAAAAGTTTAGGATTTCTATTAAATAAAGTTAGGAGGTCTTTATTTAATGATTATAGTATACACAGCCATCCTTAAACTCAACTTAAATCCTCTCGCTTTTTTATTAATTTTTAAAACTATGGATTGGAGCTGGGATTTGCCCACCACGAGAAATGAAATCAACAGACGAAGCCCCGTTGACCTTCATAACTGGAGCTGTCCCTAGCAAACCACCAAACTCAATCATATCGCCTTCTTTGCCCTTTGGAATAATACGGACAGCCGTTGTTTTCATGTTAATAACACCGATTGCCGCCTCATCCGCAATCATAGCTGCAATGGTTTCAGCAGGCGTATCTTCCGGAATGGCAATCATATCCAGTCCAACTGAACAGATAGCCGTCATGGCTTCTAGTTTCTCTAAATTCAGAGAACCATCTTGCACCGCAGCAATCATCCCCTCATCTTCAGAAACGGGGATAAAAGCACCTGACAAGCCACCGACTTGGTTACAAGCCATCACTCCGCCCTTCTTAACTTGGTCATTCAAAAGAGCGAGGGCAGCCGTTGTCCCATGCGTACCAACTGTTTCTAGGCCCATTTCCTCAAGGACACGAGCCACAGAATCACCAACTGCAGGAGTAGGTGCCAAGCTTAGGTCGACAATTCCAAAGTCAACACCAAGGCGTTCACTCGCCATTTGTCCAACCAGCTGACCGATACGAGTAATCTTGAAGGCCGTTTTCTTGACTGTTTCCGCTACTACATCAAAGCTCTGTCCACGAACCTTTTCCAAGGCACGCTTGACCACACCAGGACCCGAAACCCCGACATTGATGATAACATCTGCTTCGCCAACACCATGAAAGGCCCCTGCCATAAAAGGATTGTCCTCAACAGCATTGGCAAATACGACCAACTTGGCCGCACCCATATCTGATAGCGCAGCTGTTTCCTTGATGATACGTCCCATATCAGCGACCGCAGTCATGTTGATACCTGACTTGGTCGAGCCGATATTGACGGACGAACAAACCTTGTCTGTCTCAGCTAGAGCGCGTGGGATAGAATTGATGAGAATTTCATCTCCTTTTTGGTAGCCTTTTTGTACCAAAGCTGAGAATCCACCAATAAAGTCAACACCGATCTCCTTAGCAGCCCTATCAAGAGCCTTTGCCAAAACAAGATAGTCTGTCGCATCAGTCGCAGCACCAATTAAAGAAATCGGAGTCACCGATACCCGTTTATTAACAATAGGAATCCCTAGTTCCGCAGCAATTTCATCTCCTACAGCCACTAGATTTGCAGCTTTAGTGGTGATTTTTTGGTAAATCTTTTCAGCAGCACGATTGATATCTGGATCAATACAGTCCAAAAGGGAAATCCCCATGGTGATGGTTCTGATATCGAAGTTCTGCTCCTCGATCATGGCAATGGTTTCTGTAACTTGTCTAATATCCATATCCACCTCCTAGATATTATACATAGCGTCAAAAATCGCCGCACTTTGAATATTGATTTTGACATTCAAGGTCTGACCGAAAGTTTCAAACTCATTTCGTAGATAAGTGAAATCCTGTTTTTCGTTACTAGAAACGACCGCCATCATGGTAAAGTATTCATCCAACACCGTCTGAGAAATATCGTCAATATTCAAACCCAACTCTGCAATCTTAGTAGACACGCCTGCAACAATCCCAGACTTGTCCTTACCAACCACTGTAATAATAGCCTTCATCCTTATACCCCATTTCTACGATTTTTAGAAAACCTGAACGTTTTTGATTTTCTTTTTTCCTAGTATAGCATATTTCCATAGAAAATACTAAAAAACGCCTGCTTACGAAGTTGTTCTTAAGAAAAAAACAATTTCGTAAACAAGCGTCTACCCTATCAAATGATGATGAGTGTTCCCGCTAGGACCGAAGTCCCAGCGGTAGACCAGAGCTAGACTAAGAGCACAAGACTCCATCATCATAACACTCAACAAAATTGATGATTTTATACTAATTCGATAATCGCCATTGGCGCAGCATCACCACGACGTGGTTCAGTTTTAAGGATACGAGTGTATCCACCGTTACGTTCAGCATAACGAGGTGCGATTTCTGAGAACAACTTTTGAAGTGCTGTAGTAGAAGTGTACTTATCAGTTGCTTCATCATAGTTTTCAGATGCGATTTCATTACGTACGAAAGCAGCTGCTTGACGACGTGCATGCAAATCACCACGTTTACCTAGAGTAATCATTTTTTCAACAGTTTTACGGATTTCTTTAGCACGAGCTTCAGTTGTCACGATTGATTCGTTGATCAAAAGGTCAGTTGTCAAATCGCGAAGCATTGCTTTACGTTGTGAGCTAGTGCGTCCTAGTTTACGGTAAGCCATGTATTCCTCCTTTATTTATCTTTTAATCCAAGACCCAAATCAATGAGTTTGAGTTTCACTTCTTCCAAACTCTTGCGTCCAAGATTTCGTACTTTCATCATCTCTGCTTCAGATTTTTCTGTCAAATCATGCACAGTATTGATACCGGCACGTTTCAAACAGTTGTATGAACGCACAGACAAGTCCAGTTCCTCAATCGTACGATCCAAAATACGATCGTCAGATTCAGTATCAGCTTCTTTCATCACTTCAGTTGACTTAGCAATCTCAGTAAGATTTGTAAACAAATCAAGATGTTCTGTCAAGATACGTGCTGAAAGCCCTAAAGCATCTTCAGGAATAATTGTTCCATTAGTCAAGATTTCAAGGGTTAATTTGTCAAATCCATCATTGCTACCTACACGAGCAGGCTCTACTTGATAGTTGACTTTTGTAACTGGTGTATAAATAGAATCTACAGCAAGTGTTCCAACTGGTGCATTATCTTTTTTGTTTTCATCAGCAGGTACATATCCACGACCACTGTTAACAGTCATTGTCGCTTTTAGAGAAGAACCTTCACCGATTGTAAAGAGATAATGATCTGGATTTACAATTTCAATATCACTATCAGTCAAAATGTCTCCAGCTGTAATTTCAGCAGGACCTTCAACGTCAAGCTCAATGATTTTTTCGTCTTCAACGTATGATTTCACTGCAATCCCTTTAATGTTCAGAATGATTTGCATCACGTCTTCACGAACACCTGGAACTGTGTCGAACTCATGCAAGACACCTTCAATGTTGATAGATGTCACTGCTGCTCCTGGTAGAGAAGCTAGTAGTACACGACGAAGAGAGTTACCAAGAGTTGTACCGTAACCACGTTCAAGTGGTTCGATTACAAACTTGCCATAATCTTTATTTTCATCAATTTTTGTTATATTTGGTTTTTCAAACTCAATCATTTAGTTACTCCCTCTTAAACGAAAAGCAGTGTAATGCGATGATTATACACGGCGACGTTTTGGAGGACGAGCACCATTGTGTGGCACTGGAGTCACATCACGAATTGCTGTTACTTCAAGACCAGCGGCAGCAAGCGCACGAATAGCTGACTCACGACCAGAACCTGGACCTTTTACAGTAACTTCAACTGATTTAAGACCGTGTTCTTGTGCAGATTTAGCAGCAGCTTCAGAAGCCATTTGAGCAGCGAATGGTGTAGATTTACGAGAACCTTTGAAACCAAGAGCACCAGCTGATGACCAAGCAATTGCATTACCATGCACATCAGTAATCATAACAATAGTGTTATTAAATGTGGCGTGAATATGAGCAATACCAGATTCGATATTCTTTTTCACACGACGTTTACGTGTTGGTTTAGCCAAGACTTTTACCTCCTATATTATTTTTTCTTACCAGCAATCGCAACAGCTTTACCTTTACGAGTGCGAGCGTTGTTTTTAGTGTTTTGTCCACGGACAGGAAGTCCACGACGGTGACGAATACCACGGTAAGAACCGATTTCCATCAAACGTTTGATGTTCAAGTTTACTTCACGACGAAGGTCACCTTCAACTTTGATTGCATCCACTTCACGACGGATAGCATCTTCTTGATCTGATGTAAGGTCACGTACACGAACATCTTCTGAGATTCCAGCAGCAGCCAAAATTTTCTTAGATGTTGCAAGTCCGATACCATAAACGTAAGTCAATGAGATTACTACGCGTTTGTCATTTGGAATGTCAACTCCAGCAATACGAGCCATGTTTTCTCCTTTCTATCTTATCCTTGACGTTGTTTGTGTTTTGGATTTGCTGGGCAAATTACCATAACACGACCATTACGACGAATTACTTTACAGTATTCGCAAATTGGTTTGACCGATGGTCTTACTTTCATTTCTTATCCCTCCAAGTTTTTCGATTATTTAAAGCGGTAAGTGATACGTCCACGTGTCAAGTCATATGGACTCATCTCGACAGTAACACGATCTCCCGCTAAAATACGAATATAGTTTTTACGAATTTTACCAGAAACTGTTGCTAAAATCTGATGTCCATTTTCAAGTTCAACCGTAAACATTGCGTTAGGCATTGTATCGACTACTTTGCCTTCAACTTCAATCACATCGTCTTTTGCCACGCAAAAGCACCTCCATAAATTTCGATTCGATGCCTCTGAAAACAGAGACAACAATTATAAGTCAGACTATCTCAGTATAACATTTGTAGCGATTTTTTGCAAGTGTGAAAAACGCTTTATTTCAAATTTGTCAATACTTTTTCGATGTCTTTGAACACATCATTGATATCTTGATTTCCTTCGATATCGTGGACCAATCCTTTGGCACGGTAGTGAGCAATGATTGGTTCACCTTGGGCGATATTCACATCCAAACGACGCTTCACTGTCTCAGGTTTATCATCTTCACGTTGGTAGTAATCTTCCTCTTTATAGTCAACTGGTGGGTTGAAAACTTTGTGGAAGGTTTCACCTGTTTCGCGGTGGATGATACGACCACTCAAACGTTCTAAGAGACAATCTGGATTCACTTCGATATTGATCACACCTTCTAGTTCGATACCGAGTTCCGCCAATGTTTTGTCCAAGGCATGAGCTTGTTCAATCGTACGTGGGTAACCATCCAACAAGAAACCTGTTTCCTTGATGTCGTCCTGTGAAAGGCGTTCTTTAACGATTCCATTTGTAACTTCATCTGGAACCAACTCACCTTTGTCAATATATGACTTCGCAAGTACACCCATTTCAGTTTGATTTGCCATAGCAGCACGGAACATATCTCCAGTTGAAATGTGTGCCACGTGGAATTGCTCCACAATTTTAGCCGCTTGCGTTCCCTTACCTGCTCCAGGTAAGCCCATAATCAAAAGATTCATGATAGGATCTCCTTATTTTGTATTTAAATAGAAGCAGAAATCTCTTTCAACCCCTATTTAAAAACAAAATAGAAGAGGGGAGACGAAAATCTCTCTGATAGATAGATCTTCATACTCCACTCTCTAAGCAAAAGTAATCTTGCTTTTATTCTGTTTTGTCCATGAAACCAACATACTTACGTTTCAATAGGTAACCTTCTAGCTGTTTGATTCCTTCGATACCAGTTGAGATAATGATCAAAAGACTAGTTCCCCCAAAAGCAACAGCTTCTGAAAGACCAAAGACATCTTTTGCCACAATCGGCAAGATTGAAATCACACCAAGGAAGATTGACCCGACAGTCGCAAGGCGACGAAGAAGTTTCGACATGAATTCTTCAGTTCCCTTACCAGGACGGACACCATGAATGTAGGCTCCACTCTTTTGCAAGTTTTCTGCTGCTTTCTCTGGATTGATCTGTACAAATGTATAGAAGAATGTAAAGAGAATGATTAACAAGGCATACATAGCAACACCAGTCGGAGATGTTGTAGATAACATTTCCTGTGCTGTACGTACCCAAGCCCAATCATGACCTGTAGCACTCAAAAATTGAAGAATGGCTGCAGGTGCTGCTGTGATGGAACTTGCAAAGATAACTGGGATAACCCCCGCTGGGTTTACCTTCAATGGAAGGTATGAGCTTGATGGGGCTCCTTGAGCAACTTTTGTATATTGGATTGGAATTTTATATTCTGCCTGTTGAACAAAGGTTGTAAAGTAAACAATCAACAAGACAGCGATAATCAAAATAACGACAAAGATAATAGATGAAGTCAAACGGCTACTTGGAATATTGACGAAGTAGTCAACATAGATTCCTTTAATCATTTCAGGGATTGAAGCAACAATACCTGCAAAGATGATCATAGAAACACCGTTTCCGTATCCCTTATCTGTAATTTGTTCCCCGAGCCAAGTTACAATCATACTACCTGCTGTGAGGATAATACCGATAGTAACAAAAACTTGTGGAGTTAAAGCTGTCGTTAATAATTTCGCTCCAGATAGAGTATTAAATCCTGCTGTAATCCCGATAGATTGAACAAATGCAAGTACAAGCGCAATGTATCGAGTTGCTTGATTTAACTTTCTTCGACCAACTTCCCCTTGTTTCCCCCATTCTACAAACTTCGGTAAAATATCCATTTGTAGCAATTGAACAACGATGGAAGCAGTGATATACGGACTTACCCCGAGTGCAAAAACGGAGAAGTTCTTCATGGCATTCCCTGAAACAAGACTAAGCATGTTCAAGAAAGATAAACCGCTGAGAGCTTCTAAACTTTTTGCATTTACACCTGGAACAGTGATACTTGTCCCAATGCGGAAAACAAGAATGATAAAAATCGTAAAGAGAATTTTTGATCGAACTTGTTTAACCTTGAGCGCTTCTTTTAGTAATTTAAAAAACATGGGTCACCTCTCTTAGATGACTTCTACAGAACCACCTTTAGCAGTGATAGCTTCCTCAGCTGATTTAGAGAATTTAGCTGCTTTCACAGTCAATTTCTTAGTCAACTCACCGTTACCAAGAATTTTAACTCCTGATTTTTCAGCTTTCACAATTCCTGCTTCGATAAGTACAACTGGAGTTACTTCTGCACCGTCTTCAAAGACGTTCAATTGGTCAAGGTTTACAATTGCGTATTCTTTAGCGTTGATGTTAGTAAATCCGCGTTTTGGAAGACGACGGAACAATGGAGTTTGTCCACCTTCAAAACCAAGGCGAACTCCGCCACCGCTACGAGCTTTTTGACCTTTTTGACCGCGACCAGATGTTTTACCGTTACCTGATGAAGTACCACGACCAACACGGTTACGTACTTTACGAGAACCTTCTGCAGGTTTCAATTCATGAAGTTTCATTATTATTTTCTCCTCTTTTGTAAAATGCTAGCGCCGATAAGAGAGAAAAGGTTGTCTCCCTTATCAACTCGCCTATACATGGTCATCTAAGATGACTATACCTAGTTTTAGGGGATGAGTATTGCCACATCCCCTAAAAATTCATTAGATTACTTCTTCAACTGTTACCAAGTGAGATACTGCAGTGATCATACCACGGATAGCAGCGTTGTCTTCTTTGATAACAGAGCTGTTCAATTTGCCAAGTCCAAGTGCTACAACAGTTTTACGTTGTGATGGAATGCGTCCGATTGGAGACTTAGTCAAAGTAATTTTAATTTGAGCCATTTTATCCCCTTTCTTATGCCAAATCAGAAACTGAGATACCACGAAGGGCAGCAACTTCTTCAGCGCGTTTCAATTGTTTCAAACCTTCAACAGTTGCGCGAACAATGTTGATTGGAGTGTTAGAGCCAAGTGATTTAGATGTAATATCTGCCACACCTGCCAATTCCACAACGGCACGAACTGCACCACCAGCGGCAACTCCAGAACCTTCTACAGCAGGTTTCAACAATACTTTAGCTCCACCGAATTCTGAAAGAACTTCGTGTGGGATTGTTGTTCCAACCATAGGAACTTCAATCAAGTTTTTCTTAGCATCTTCTACTGCTTTGCGGATTGCTTCTGGAACTTCTTGAGCCTTACCAGTACCAAATCCTACGCGACCGTTGTGGTCACCAACAACAACAAGAGCTGCGAAACGAAGACGACGTCCACCTTTAACAACTTTTGTAACACGGTTGACAGCAACTACGCGTTCTTCTAATTCAACTGCATTGTCTTTAAATGCCATTTTCTAGTGTCCTCCTATTAGAATTTCAATCCGTTTTCACGAGCTGCATCAGCCAAAGCTTTCACACGTCCGTGATATAGATATCCACCGCGGTCGAACACCACTTCTGAAATACCTTTAGCGTTTGCACGTTCTGCAACGAGTTTACCGACAGCAACGGCTTGTTCAGTTTTAGTTCCTTTTGAAACTTCTTTGTCAAGAGTTGAAGCACTTGCGAGCGTTACACCCGCTACGTCATCAATCACTTGAGCGTAGATGCCTGTATTAGAACGGAATACGTTCAAACGTGGGCGATCAGCAGTTCCAGAGAGTTTTCCGCGAACGCGACGGTGGCGTTTTTGGCGGAGTTTGTTTTTATCTGGTTTAGAAATCACAGTTTTCACCTCTTTAGTTTTAAATCATGTGCTATGCACTAAGTTGGAAAATAGGTTGGTGGTTGAAAATCAACCACTCAACATTATTTACCTGTTTTACCTTCTTTACGGCGAACGAATTCACCAACGTAACGGATACCTTTACCTTTATATGGTTCTGGTGAACGAAGGCTACGTACGTAAGCAGCTGTTTGACCAACTACTTCTTTTGAAATTCCGCTAACAACGATTGTTGTTGGGTTTGGAAGTTCAAAAGTAATTCCTTCTGGAGCTTCAACTTCGTCTGGATGAGATTTACCAACAGCCAAAACAAGTTTAGATCCTTGAAGTTGTGCACGGTAACCAACCCCGCGCATTTCAAGTTCTTTCTTGAATCCTTCTGATACACCAACAACCATGTTGTTCAAAAGGGCACGAGTAGTTCCGTGGATTGTTTTCATTTCTTTTGAATCGTTTGGACGGTGAAGAGTTACTTCCGTACCTTCCACACGAATTTCAATATCTTTTGAGAACTCACGAGTAAGTTCTCCTTTAGGTCCTTTTACAGTTACAACGTTGTCATTGTTAGTGAGTTCAACACCAGCAGGCAACACGATAACTTTATTACCAATACGTGACATGTTTATTTTCTCCTGTTAGATTGTCAGGCCATAACGGCCAGTTTTCACGGGGTTAAAGATACCTATTGAGTTCAATAGCTAAATTGAACACGCTCTAAGAACTGTGCAAAATAGATAAGTTGTCTTGTTTGTAAACAAACTTCTCCAACTTCCTAATTTTGCTTTGTTCTTTACGAGCTTTGTATCTTGATTTTACCAAACGTAAGCGATAACCTCACCACCAACATTCTTTTGGCGAGCTTCTTTATCAGTAAGCAAACCTTCAGAAGTTGAAAGGATAGCAATTCCAAGTCCGTTAAGAACTTTTGGAAGATCTTCACGTTTTTTGTAGACACGAAGTCCTGGTTTAGAAACACGTTTCAAGTTAGTGATAACTTTTTCACCGTTTGGTCCGTATTTAAGGAATACACGGATGATGCCTTGTTTGTCATCTTCGATGATTTCTACATTCTTAACAAAACCTTCGCGTTTAAGGATTTCAGCAATCCCTTTTTTGATGTTTGATGCAGGTACTTCAAGTACTTCGTGTTTCGCTTGGTTAGCGTTACGAATACGAGTTAGGAAGTCTGCGATTGGGTCAGTCATAACCATTTTGTTTTTCTCCTCTTACTAGTAGTTTGCAAGTTGCACTTGCTAGTTAATGATTGAGCTGGGCTCAGATAGTATTGACACATTCAAATGAGAGAACTCTTATTTGAACACGAGCTACAACCTGTGCAAAAAAGATAAATTTGTTTTGGAGCATCGCTCCTTCACCAAATTTCCTATTTTTGCTGTGGTTGTTACGCTCTTTGTATCATGATATTACCAAGATGCTTTTGTTACACCAGGAATTTGTCCTTTGTAAGCTAATTCACGGAAGCAAACACGGCAAAGTTTAAATTTGCGGTAAACTGAATGTGGACGACCACATTTTTTACAACGAGTATAAGCTTGAGTAGAGAACTTCGCTGGACGTTTGTTCTTAGCAATCATTGATTTTTTAGCCATTAGATTTACCTCCTATATTATTTTGCAAAAGGCATTCCAAGGCCTGTAAGCAATGCACGTGACTCTTCGTCAGTGTTAGCAGTTGTTACGATAACGATGTCAAGACCACGAGTTTTGTCAACGTCATCAAAGTTAATTTCTGGGAAGATCAATTGTTCTTTCACACCAAGAGTGTAGTTTCCGCGTCCATCAAATGATTTTGTTGGAACACCGTGGAAGTCACGCACACGTGGAAGTGAAACTGAAACCAATTTGTCCAAGAATTCGTACATACGTTCACCACGAAGGGTAACTTTTGCACCGATCGCTACACCTTCACGAAGACGGAAGCCGGCGATTGATTTTTTAGCTTTAGTGATAAGTGGTTTTTGACCTGAGATAAGTGCCAATTCTTCAGCAGCTTTTTCAAGACTTTTAGCGTTTGATACAGCTTCACCAACACCCATGTTCAAAACGATCTTATCTACTTTAGGCACAGCCATCACTGATGAGTAGTTGAATTGTTCTGTCAAAGCAGGAACTACTTCATTAAGATATTTTTCTTTTAAACGATTTGCCATTATACTTCTCCTTTCCTTCGTGATTAATCAAGCACTTCGCCTGATTTTTTGTTGTAGCGAACTTTTTTACCGTCTACAAATTTGTAACCAACACGACCAGCTACACCATTTTTGTCCAATACTTGAACGTTTGATACGTGGATAGCTGCTTCTTTCTCGATGATACCACCTTGAGGAAGCTCGTTAGTTGGACGTTGGTGTTTCTTAACGATGTTAACACCTTCAACGATAACTTTGTTTACTTTTGGAAGGGCAGTAAGGACAACAGCTTCTGTTCCCTTATCTTTACCAGCGATTACGCGAACTTTGTCGCCTTTTTTTACAAACATTAGGTTTCTCCTTGATTTTTCTTACGCCCATAAGGGCACCCTAGCTTGAAGCTAGGGGACTAGTTTGTTTCTAAAAATTAAAGTACTTCTGGAGCAAGTGACACGATCTTCATGAAGCCACCTTCACGCAATTCACGTGCAACTGGGCCAAAGATACGTGTTCCGCGAGGAGTTTTGTCTTCACGGATGATAACTGCTGCGTTTTCGTCAAATTTGATGTATGAACCATCAGCACGACGAGCACCTGATTTAGTACGAACGATAACAGCTTTTACAACGTCACCTTTTTTAACCGCACCACCAGGAGTAGCTTGTTTTACAGATGCCACGATAACATCACCGATGTTTGCAAATTTACGTCCTGAACCACCAAGAACTTTGATAGTCAAGATTTCGCGAGCACCGCTGTTGTCTGCGACTTTCAAACGAGTTTCTGTTTGAATCATTTCAGTTTTCTCCTTTCAGGTTTGATTAGATGATGACCGCTTCTTCAACAACTTCTACAAGACGGAAACGTTTTGTAGCTGAAAGCGGACGAGTTTCCATGATACGTACGATATCGCCTTCTTTGGCAACATTGTTTTCATCATGTGCTTTGTATTTTTTAGAGTAGTTAATACGTTTACCATAGACTGGGTGGTTACGTTTTGTTTCAACTACAACTGTGATTGTCTTGTCCATTTTGTCAGATACAACACGTCCAACAAGAACTTTACGATTATTGCGTTCCATTGAAATTTCTCCTTCCCTAGTCTATTATTTCGCTTCAGATTGAACTGTTTTGATACGAGCGATTTGTTTTTTAACTTCTTTCAAGCGAGCTGTTTGTTCCAATTGACCAGTAGCAGCTTGGAAACGAAGTTCAAACAATTCTTTTTTCAATTCGTTTTCGCGCTTCGCGAGTTCTTCTTGAGAAAGACCACGAAGTTCTTTAACAAATTCTTTTACTTCATTAAGTTTCATGCCTTCTCCTTATTCTGCTTCACGTTTTACGAATTTACATTTAACTGGCAATTTGTGGCTTGCAAGACGAAGCGCTTCGCGAGCGATCTCTTCAGATACACCAGCAACTTCAAACATCACTTTACCACGTTTAACTGGTGCTACCCAACCTTCAGGTGCCCCTTTACCAGATCCCATACGCACACCGATAGCTTTAGCAGTGTATGATTTGTGTGGGAAGATTTTAATCCAAACTTTACCACCACGTTTCATGTAACGAGTCATGGCGATACGAGCAGCTTCGATTTGGCGGTTAGTGATCCAGTGGCTAGTTGTAGCTTGAAGACCGTATTCACCGAATGCTACTTCTTTTCCACCTTTTGCTTCACCGCGCATTTTTCCACGGAATTCACGACGGTGTTTAACACGTTTAGGTACTAACATTGGTTATTTACCTCCTTTAGTGTTTTTACGAGCCGGAAGAACTTCACCACGGTAGATCCATACTTTAACACCAAGTTTACCGTATGTAGTATCTGCTTCTTCCCAAGCGTAATCGATATCTGCACGAAGTGTGTGAAGTGGAACAGTTCCTTCAGAGTATCCTTCAGCACGGGCGATATCTGCACCGTTCAAACGACCTGATACTTGAGTTTTAATTCCTTTAGCTCCAGCACGCATTGCACGTTGGATTGCTTGTTTTTGTGCACGACGGAAAGCGACACGTTGCTCCAATTGACGAGCAATTCCTTCACCTACAAGGTGAGCATCCAAATCAGGTTGTTTGATTTCGATGATGTTGATGTGTACTTGTTTTCCAGTCAATTTGTTAAGTTTTGCACGGAGTGCATCAACGTTAGCACCACCTTTACCGATAACCATACCTGGTTTAGCAGTGTGAAGTGAAACGTTAACTTTGTTTACTGCGCGTTCAATTTCGATAGTTGAAACTGCTGCGTCAGCAAGTTCTTTTTGAACGAATTTACGGATTGCAAGATCTTCATGAAGGTAATCCGCGTATTCTTTTTCAGCATACCATTTGGCATCCCAATCACGGATGATGCCGACACGCATACCAATTGGATGTACTTTTTGACCCACGATGTTACCTCCTTATTTTTCTGCAACAGCTACAGTGATGTGAGCTGTACGTTTGTTGATTGGTGAAGCTGAACCTTTCGCACGTGGACGGAAACGTTTCATAGTTGGTCCTTCGTTTGCGAATGCTTCAGATACTACCAAGTTAGCTTTATCCAAACCAAAGTTGTTTTCAGCGTTAGCTACAGCTGAGTTCAAAACTTTCAAGATGATTTCAGCAGCTTTGTTTGGAGTGAATGTCAAGATTGCGATTGCATCGGCTACGCTTTTACCACGGATGTTATCAAGAACAAGACGTGATTTACGAGGTGAAACACGTACTGTACGAGCCATTGCTTTAGCTGAAGTAATTTCTGCCATTTATGTTCTCCTTATTTTCTACGTGTTTTCTTGTCGTCTGCAGCGTGACCTTTGTAAGTACGAGTTGGTGCAAATTCACCAAGTTTGTGACCTACCATGTCTTCTTGGATGTAAACAGGTACGTGTTTACGTCCGTCATAAACTGCGATAGTGTAACCAATGAAACTTGGAAAGATCGTTGAACGACGTGACCAAGTTTTGATAACTTTTTTCTTTTCGTCATTAGCTTGAGCTTCAACTTTTTTCATCAAATGCTCATCGACGAAAGGTCCTTTTTTAAGACTGCGTCCCATTTTTATATTTTCTCCTTTAAATGTTGTACCACAGCGGCTTGCGCTCATATGGAGCGCTACCGAGCTGGCGGATTTCCTAGTTGCTTAAGCAACTAGTTTACTATTATTTCTCGTTGCGACGACGAACGATAAGTTTGTCAGATTTCGCTTTCTTGTTACGAGTTTTAAGACCAAGAGCAGGTTTGCCCCATGGAGTAGATGGCGCTTTACGACCAACTGGTGCTTTACCTTCACCACCACCGTGTGGGTGATCGTTAGGGTTCATTACAGAACCACGAACTGTTGGGCGGATACCTTTCCAGCGGCTACGTCCTGCTTTACCAAGGTTTACAAGTCCATGTTGTTCGTTTCCGACAACACCAACTGTAGCACGACAAGTTCCAAGAATCATACGTACTTCGCCAGATTGAAGACGAACAAGAACGTATTTACCTTCTTGACCCAATACTTGAGCAGAAGCACCAGCAGCACGTACCAATTCTCCACCACGACCTGGTTTCAATTCGATGTTGTGGATCAAAGTACCAACTGGGATGTTAGCAAGTGGAAGAGCGTTTCCGACTTTGATATCTGCTTCAGGACCTGAAACGATACGTTGACCAACTTCAAGACCTTTTGGAGCGATGATGTATGCTTTCACACCGTCAGTGTAGTGTACAAGAGCGATGTTTGCAGAACGGTTTGGATCGTACTCGATAGTTTTAACAACTGCTTCAACGTTGTCTTTGTTACGTTTGAAGTCAACCAAACGGTAGAAACGTTTGTGTCCACCACCTTGGTGACGAACAGTGATACGACCGTTGTTGTTACGACCAGCCTTGCTCTTCAAAGCAACAAGCAATGATTTTTCAGGAGTGCTTGTTGTGATTTCAGCGAAATCCAAAGAAGTCATATTACGGCGACCGTTTGTTGTTGGTTTATAAACACGAATTCCCACGATATTTCCTCCTTAGATTATTCAGCTTCAGCAGCAAACAACTCGATTGCTTTTGAATCAGCTGTAAGTGTGATGATAGCTTTTTTAGTTTTGTTAGTAAAACCTGTGTAACGTCCAACACGTTTAGCTTTTGGTTTTACGTTGATTGTGTTAACGTTGGCAACTTTAACACCTTCGAAAGCAGCTTCAACAGCTTGCTTGATCAAAAGTTTGTGTGCACGAGTGTCAACTTCAAATACATATTTTCCTGCTTCAAGTTGAGCCATTGAGCTTTCAGTGATGACAGGTTTTTTGATAACATCATACAAATTCATTATGCAAGAACCTCCTCGATTTTAGAGATAGCTGCTTGTGTGACAAGAAGTTTGTCGCTATTTGCGATGTCAAGAACACTTGCAGTTGTAGCAGTTGCAACTTTCACGTTTGGAAGGTTACGAGCTGAAAGAGCTGCGAATTCATTTCCTTCTTCAAGGATAACAAGAACTTTAGAATCGATGCTCAATGCTGCAAGAACTTTTGCAAATTCAGCAGTTTTTGGAGCTGTAAATTCAAGAGAATCAACGGCTACAAATTTGTTTTCAGCAACTTTTTCAGAGTAAACTGATTTAAGAGCTAGGCGACGAACTTTTTGTGGAAGTTTGTAGCCGTATGAACGTGGAGTTGGTCCGAAGACAACACCACCACCACGCCATTGTGGTGAGCGGATAGAGCCTTGACGAGCACGTCCAGTTCCTTTTTGACGCCATGGTTTGCGTCCACCACCTGATACTGCAGAGCGGTTTTTAACAGCGTGTGTTCCTTGACGAAGGCTTGCGCGTTGGCTGATGATCACATCAAACACAACTGATTCATTTGGTTCGATACCAAATACTGCATCGTTAAGAACAACTTGGCCAGCTTCTTTACCAGTTTGGTCAAATAATGTTACGTTTGCCATTGTGACTGATTTCCCCTTTCTTTATTATTTACCAGCTTTAACTGCTGATTTGATAGTGATAAGAGATTTCTTAGCACCTGGTACGTTACCTTTGATAAGGATAACGTTCTTTTCTGGAACAACTTGTACAACTTCAAGGTTTTGAATTGTTACGCGGTCGCCACCCATACGTCCTGCAAGGTTTTTACCTTTGAATACGCGGTTAGGTGCAACAGGTCCCATAGAACCTGGACGACGGTGGTAACGGGAACCGTGAGCCATTGGTCCACGTGATTGTCCGTGGCGTTTGATAACACCTTGGAAACCTTTACCTTTAGAAGTACCAGTTACGTCAACAACGTCTCCAGCTGCGAATGTTTCAACTGTGATTTCAGCACCAACTTCCAAGCCTTCAACGTTTTTGAATTCACGAATGAAGCGCTTAGGAGCCGTGTTAGCTTTCGCTACATGTCCTTTAGCAGGTTTGTTGCTCAATACTTCGCGTTTGTCATCGAAACCAACTTGGATAGCGTTGTATCCATCTGTTTCAACAGTTTTAACTTGAAGAACAACGTTTGGAGTTGCTTCAATAACTGTTACAGGGATCAATTCGCCAGCTTCAGTGAAGATTTGAGTCATTCCCACTTTTTTCCCTAAGATTCCTTTTGTCATGAGAAAATAGTTCCTTTTCTATATTTTTTTATTCAAAAAGTTTTTAACGAGCGTTTTTCATGCTCAAGGTTTCAAGCTTTGAATTAAAGCTTGATTTCTACGTTTACACCACTTGGAAGATCCAATTTCATCAAAGCATCAACTGTTTTTTGAGTTGGGTTAACGATATCGATCAAACGTTTGTGTGTACGCATTTCGAATTGTTCGCGAGAGTCTTTGTATTTGTGAGTCGCACGAATAATTGTGTAGAGGCTACGCTCAGTTGGAAGTGGGATTGGACCCGCAACTTGTGCACCTGTACGAGTAGCTGATTCTACGATTTTTGCAGCCGCTGTGTCAAGCGTACGGTGTTCGTAAGCTTTCAAACGGATACGGATTTTTTTGTTTGCCATCTTTTTCTCCTTTTCGTCTATTTAAGATAATAGGCTAGCTCCACAAGAAAACCGACGCGCGTTGCGTGACAATGCAACCGAGCGTGTCGCAACCTCTTGCATCAAAGCTAAGGCTGTAATTTACAGCACCATAATAGAATAACACAAAGCCCCTGCGATTGCAAGGGATTTGTGAGCTTTTTTTCGTTTTTTTACTAACCTAAGTTACTAGAGTATGTTCTGATCCTCTTTCGTAAATAAAACATAGTTTGACAATTTACCCATTTTTGGGGGTGGCGATAAAGATAGATACTGTCTGATCTGGATCATATTTTTCAAAATCAATACTATACTGACGTTGCAGTTCTCTTGCTTCTTCTGCCTGCCAGATTTGTTGCCAGGTATGGAGAAACCCTTTTGAATCACTTGTATCCACCTCAAATACTTGGTAGGTTTGTTCTGAAGTGTCAAAATCCCAGTCTTCTTTATCGGATAGACTACAGAGCGACAAGCTGTAATCCCCCTTGTAGTCGCTGACATAATCATGATAGACTGCATAAATCGGAAGCCCTTGGGCAAATGCCTCCTCTACTTCTTTCTGGTGCTCCTGCCATAGATGGCTAATTTTTTCCATCATGTTTGGATCTTGGAAATTATTTGTAGAGATACTACTGATTATTTTTAAAAACATTCCTTCGCTCCTTTTACTTTTACTTCTAAGGTGACTGACTAGCAATCAACCTCAGCTCTAAACTTTCTAGCTACCAAGAGGCTAATTCACGCAACAAAATGAAATAGCATTCTTTGCGTATAGGATATATCACACCATTCACTATCAACTCCCTTTTCCCAGAAAAAACGGTGCCTATAACAAACAAAACGTTCAATTTACCGGTCTCAACCAGAGCTGAAAAACAATGCAGGCTTCAACCAAGACCATCCTTCCAATTCTTATTGATATAGTCTGGAAAGTTTTTAACGAACATTTTTTGTGCTCAAGTCTAAGACATAAAGGGATTCAAACTCAAAGCAAAAATAGGAAATCGACGCGCGTTGTGTGGCAGTGTATCCAATCGTGGTCACAACCTCTTGCATCACAGCTAAAGATGTGATTTACAGCACCACGGTAGAATAACACAAAGCCCCTGCGATTGCAAGGGATTTGTGAGCTTTTTCCGTTTTTTTTAAGATGAAACTGTTTTCTCTTTTTATCTTTCCAAAATTACGGATTTACATCTATAAAAAACTACCTTTTCTTCTATATAATATGTGCCATTTTGACCTTGAATGTATCTTCTGATTGATCTACTAAAATGTCCGCTTTAGACTCGGTTTCTCTATAGTATCGCAGATACTGCTCCCGTCTCATCTGATGGCTAGCTAATACAAAAGATGCATCGCGATTTCTCATAGTCGTATCTCGAGCTAAGCGCCTCTTTAATTCGGTCTCCTCATCCGTGTAGAAACAGATGGTTTTGTCAAAGAGTTCCTTGGGAAGAAAACCCACGGACATCCCTTCAACAATAAGAATTGGCTTTCCTCCAGACAAGACCTCGCTAGCCTTCCAAGGTTCATCAATCGTCAAGATGTCCATGCCTGCCTGCAAGGCGAGAATATCTCTCTGTAAACTTGCTAGTTCATGCGCCACTGGCAGACAAGCCGTCACCTTTTGATCTGGCGCTTGCTTTGGTACTACCAGGTGACGTTCTGAGGTGATATAAGGATCTGTTTCTAGTAAATTTACTGTAGTAGAATCTAGAGCTTGATGTAATTCCTGAGCGAAGGTTGACTTGCCCGAAGCCCCATGACCGTAGATCCCTAGCGTCCTAATTCTTCCCGTTTCGATCTCTGAAACCAGTTGTTCTATCAGGTCTTTTTTCTTCATTCTCTCTTCACCTGTTCATAGCTTTCTTTTCCGTCATTAAGCTTGTCCCAAATCACCACTTGCCCACTTTTGAGGGATTTTTGCACATCGATAATCCGTTGATTGGACGAACCTCGAAACTGGAGCATAAGATTGCGTTTGCTTTTATCATACCGTCCATCGACAAGGATGTCAATCAGCGACAAGAGTTCCAATTTGTCTGGAGTCTCCAGCATCATTTCTTCCCAAGTATAACCCGTCCAGGACCAGATGTCTTTTTCTGGTAATTCCTTTCGAATGCGCTTAACGAGAGGCAAGAGAATGCCCGTATTAAGAAAGGGTTCTCCTCCTAGCAAGGTCAAACCTTGAACATAGGGTTGGGCAAGGTCTTCCATGATTTGTTCTTCTAATTCTGCCGTATAGGGAATGCCTGCGTTGAAAGACCAAGTCGCAACATTATAGCACCCCTCGCAGTGAAACATGCAACCTGATACATAGAGAGAGTTGCGCACACCTTCTCCATCGACAAAGTTAAAGGCCTTATAATCAATGATCCGCCCTTTACTAAGTTCCTCACTTTTCCATTCACCTGGTTTTGGTGTATTCCATGTCATCCTTTTACTCCAAATCTATCCAGTAACGTTCTACACCATTGCGAACATCCTCAAACACCCCACCATTTGCCACAATAACCGCCCTACTAGCAGGATTTTCCGTACTACAGGTCACAAGTGCTTTTTTGATGTTCTTCTCCTTGGCAACTTGCAGGCCTTGTCCGAGGGCTTCTTTGGCATAACCTTTACCTCTTTCAGAAGGGCGGATGGAATAGCCGATATGCCCCCCATTTTCTAGTAAGTAGTCATTTAATTGGAGACGAAGATTGAGAAAGCCAAGAGCCTGGCCTGCTACGTCAAAACTAATCAGCTGAATAGCAGGAACCCAGTTTTCAGGAATATTGAGTCCCGCTTCTGCTTGAAGATTTTCTTCTAGCCACTCTTCATAAACAAAATTGTTGGCGTTCCAAAACCCACCATCGTGGGCTGATTGAGTCTGTTCAAACTCTGCCATCATCTCTAAAACTGTTTCTTTATCTGCCAATGTTGGTCTGCGTAGTATCATTTTCACCTCCAATTAAGAGAAAAGTGAGAGCAGACTCTCACTTTTATTTTTTCTTGTTCTTGTTTAAAAACTGTTCTCTGAGGTTGAGCAAGCGTTCTTTTTTACCTGTTCCACCTTTCGAGTGTTTCTCGTGATAACGGGTCACTTGTGCGCGTCCCTTATCGTCTAATTGGTATTTCCCCATTCCATTTCCTTCTAATTTGTTACTTCATGTCCGGCTGTTTTAATGGTTGAGCCGTTCATGTGTTTGACACGCGCAGCGATTTCCTTGTGGCGTCCATTAACCATCGGACGCGCTTGAGGATTCCCCAGATAACCACACGTACGTTTGACCACATCTACTGTTTTAGGGTCGCTATTGCCACAGTTGGGACAAGCAAATCCTCTCTCAGTTGGTTCAAAATCTCCTTCAAAGTCGCACTTGTAGCAACGATCAATCGGAGTATTGGTCCCTAGATAGCCGACACGGTCATAGGCATAGTCCCAGACAGCTTCCAGGGCTTTAGGATTTTGTTGAAGAACTGGATACTCACAATAATGGATAAAACCACCTGACGCACCTGCTTCTGGGTAAACTTTTTCAAAGTCTAATTTTTCAAACGGTGTTGGATTTTTACGAACATCGTAGTGGAAAGAGTTGGTGTAGTATTCCTTGTCCGTGATGTCCGGAATAGAGCCAAACTTCTCTGTATCCAAGCGACAGAAGCGGTCTGTCAGACTTTCAGACGGTGTGGAGTAGATAGAGAAATGGTAACCATATTGGTCAGACCACTCTTCCACACGACGTTTCATATCACGAATAATATCCAGTGTGAATTCCTTGGCTTCAGGATTGCTTTCCCAGCTATTTCCAAAGAAGACTGTAGCCACTTCGTACAAACCGATGTAGCCCAGCGAAACTGTCGCACGGCGATTCTTAAAGAGTTGGTCAACACTTTCTTCTTTTCCGAGACGGCGACCGAAGGCTCCGTACTGGTAGAGGATAGGGGCATTCGCTGGTGTTGCTTCCTTGGTCCGTTCAACACGGTAAACCAGAGCATCTTCTGCGATATTCATCCGCTCGTTGAAGATTTCCCAAAACTTATTCAGATCCCCTTCAGACTCGAGGGCGATACGAGGCAAATTGACTGTCACAACACCTAGATTCATCCGACCTGAATTGACCTCAACACCATTTTCATCTTTCCAGCCTTGGAGGAAGGAGCGACAACCCATAGGAACCTTGAAAGAACCAGTCAGTTCGATAATCTTATCATAGGATAAGACATCTGGGTACATCCGCTTGGTTGCACACTCAAGAGCCAACTGTTTGATATCGTAGTTAGGTGACCCCTCCTCTAAGTTAAGGCCTCTTTTCAGCGTAAAGATGAGTTTAGGGAAGATAGCTGTACGGTGTTCTGAACCAAGCCCCTTGATTCGGATGTTTAAGATAGCTTTTTGAATTTCCCGCTCAAAACGACTAGTTCCTAGACCAAAACCTAGTGAAGTAAAAGGTGTTTGTCCATTTGAAGTGAAGAGAGTGTTGATTTCATACTCAAGAGATTGCATAGCATCGTAGATGTCCTTTTGGGTTTTCTTCCAAGCGTAATCTTCCCGTTTTTCAGGCAAGACCCACTCTTCCGCATCTTTGAGGTGTTTTTGGTAATTCTTCTCCGCATACGGAGCCAAGACTTCATCGATACGGTCAGCTGAGCAACCCCCGTACTGGCTAGAAGCAACGTTGGCGATGATTTGAGAAATTTGAGCGGTCGCAGTCTGGATAGACTTGGGACTCTCTACCTCTGCATTTCCAATCTTAAAACCATTTTCCAACATGCCTTTAAAATCAATCAAACAGCAGTTGGTCATCGGAGTGTAGGGGCTGTAGTCCAAGTCATGATAGTGGATATCCCCTTTTTGGTGAGCATTGGCTACGTGCTTAGGAAGCATTTGCAGCCCGATTGACTTCCCAACAATCCCTGCTGTCAAATCACGTTGGGTGTTGAAGACATCGCTGTCTTTATTGGCATTTTCATTGACAACTGCTTGATCTTTATTGAGAAGTTTATGGATACTAAAGTTGATATCTGTAGCTTTTGAGCGCTCAAAATCCCTTTGTGTCCGATAAGTGATATACTCCTCAGCCAGCGCATATTCTTTGGCTTCAAGGAGTTCATGCTCTACGACATTTTGAATTTCGTAAATCTTGACACCTTGAGGGAAGCGACTGTGAATTTCAGTCACGATTCTTTCAACTAGACCATTTAGGCGTTTTTCTACTAGAGGCGTAACGTCCATAACCTTTTCCGCCGCCTTGTGGAGAGCCTTGTCAATCTTGTCTACATCAAACACCACACGTCTACCATCTCGTTTTTCAACGAACAAGGTGGGAACGGTTGCAAGCTTTTCTTCTAATACAATCATATCCATGCTCTTTTCTAAAATATTGTTGAATTGTTTATATTCAGTATTATACCACTCTAAAAATAAAAATCAATATCTTGTGTTAAAAATCCTAAAATTTTTAAAATTCCACAAGATATTGATTTTTTGTTATTTAGATTTATAAAGTTTGAACTCGCTAGTATCTGTCTGAACAAGCTCATAGTTTTCACTGAGCCAGCTCTCTACATCTGACCACAAGGCAACTTTTTGATTGACCACAATCATCTTCGGTTGATTCTCTTTCAGGTCATTCATCAGTTTGGTTTTATTTTCATCGCTTGCAGTATAGAGTGTTGGAGTTGATAGAGAAGTCGGCGCCAAGCGTTCACTTGCACGGTAGAAATCGGGACGATCATCCCAAGCATAGACACGATCCTCAGAACTCGTTTGTTGTTTGACCACGCTGGCAAGACGTTCTCTCTCCTGATAAGTCGTTGGGTGAGAAAGGTAACGACTCACAATAGGAAGAACAATGAGATAGGCAAGGGCAATCAGTGGTAGATAGAAATTTCCTTTAAGGAAAGAAGTTTGTTTCTCACGTCTTCTTCTACGACGACTCCCTCCATCTGAAACATCTTCCTTGATTCCTGTCAGAAGGAGCAAGACCAAGAAAGGAATTAGCACCACAAGACGAGTACCATTGATAGGTTCTTTGGAGAGAACCAAGATTCCCAAAGAAACCAATAATCCCAAGCTAGCAGCAATCGATAAGGCATATTGCTTGGCTGGTTTTGACTGGAACAAGCCTGTAAAGAGCAAACCAAGGGTACCTAACCCAATAGCAAGCAAGCCATAGAAGGCTGCATTTTCAAGCAAATGTGAATTTGAAAAGAGGCTAAGAGTATTTACTGGATACAAGGTCTGGTTAATGGCATCTCCAAAACTACCTGTCCACACTGTAAAGTAGCCTAAAGGATAGAATAAGAGAGAAAATCCTAGGGCTGACGCAAAGAACTGATATATGCCATGAACAAAATGACCTTTGCCTAGATTAAAGCCGATAATCCCCAAGGCCAGTACAGCCGCAAACAAGGCTGTTGGGATTGGCGCAAGGAAGAAAGCGAGAGCAAGGCTCATCCCCACTCGTACAAATCCTTTGTCATCCTTTGGAAAAGCGAGATAATTTGTAACGATACTCAATGAATAAAATAGGAAAGGTAGGGCTAGCAAGAGAGCATAACCGCCACCAAAAGCGAGGCCCGCTACAAGCAAGTATAAAATAAAGACAACTCGCTTCGCTTCCTTTTCTTGGCCGACAAGAGTATCTGCAGCCTTAAAAAGGAAAACACCTGCTCCAAACAAGGCCAACCACTCAACCAAAGCAATCAAAACACTGCCTTGAAAAAGGTAGGTTAGCACATAATAGAGCAATCCCTCCGTCCCAAAATAATCTGTATACATTTGACCATTTTGATGCAAGGCCCAACCGGTATAAAGATCCTGGGTTTGTTGCGGACTGATTAAACCAAAAATAAAAGGCAGGGCAACCGAAATGGCTGTGGCCACTAAACTCCAAAGCAAAATACTAAAAAAGGGAATGGGAGCTCCTTCTCGTTTTTCTGGCACTGACCAGTCTTGGTAATGAGATTCTTCTTGTTTCTCATCTATTTTCCCGTATACGTTCATTCAATTTCTCCTCTAAGTTTATCTGTTTTAGTATATCAAAATCTTACAGGAATGTCAGCTTGGGATTGATATTTGCTGAATTTCTTATCCAATAGCGCAAAGCGTTCGATTTCACGAAAACGGTGGAATCGACTGTTTCTATACTCTCTGATAAAATCATCATCTTCTAGATTAAGCATGGTTTTCTCCTTTACTTATCTATTCGTAAGAAGACAAAAATAAGATCCAGCCTTGGGCTAGATCTTGATGGATAGTTAGAGCATAGGTGCAAACAACTGGACAATTTCCTTGATGAGGCTTTGATACCAGCTGGTTTTGATAGTGTGGGGATAAATTTCTTGAGAAACTTTAAAAATCTCTTCGAAGTCCCTTTCAATATCGATGATGGACTGCGTTCTATGAAGTAAGACGGCATTTTCATAGTGGTGGAGCAAGCTCCGATAGTCAAAATTGATGGTCCCCACAGTAGCTGCCTCTCCATCGACCAGCATTTGCTTGCTATGAAGGAATCCCGGACTGTACTCATAAATACGAACCCCTGCAGATAACAAGTCTGGATAGGCTCCTCGAGTAACTAACTGAATAACCTTCTTATCTGGGATACACGGTGTCACAATTCGCACATCTACCCCTCTCAGAGCTGCATTTTTGATACTTTCAGTTAGATCGTAGTCAGCAATTAGATAGGGAGTCGTGATATAGACGTAATCTGTAGCTTGATTGATAAGATTTTGGTAGACCGTTTTTCCAACTTGAGCTCTGTATATGGGTTTTGGTCCACTACTATAGGGAATACAGAGCCCCATCCCATCTTTGGGCTGATTTTCGAGATGGTATTGGTCAAAATCACTAATCTCTCCACGGTTGATGTACCAGGCAGATAAAAAGAGCCTGGTAAAAACTTTAACTGCCGGTCCATCCAACCGAATACCGCTATCCTTCCAGTAACCAAAACGTTCGATATGGTTGATATACTCATCGGCCAGATTGATACCACCTGTATAGGCAATTTGACCATCGATAATCATGATTTTTCGGTGATCACGGTTGTTATAAGCAACGGTCAAACGTGGAATCACCTTGTTAAATTTATGGGCTTCAATCCCTCGGCTACGAAGCTGGATGGTATAATCCCCAGGCAAGGTTGCCATACATCCAATATCGTCGTAGAGGAGCTTAACTTCTACTCCTTGAGCAGCCTTTTCTTCCAAAATCTCTAAAATACTGTTCCACATCAAGCCTTCTTCGATGATATAGTACTCAAGAAAGATAAATTTCTCCGCTTTCCTGAGATCCTCTAGCATCTGATGCCACATACTTTCCCCAGATGCAAAAAATTGTGTATCCGTTCGATCATAGACATCAGCATTCGTATCCATGCTGAGGAGAGATTTGATAACTCCGTAAGCTGACTTGTCCTGCTCTTTTAACTCCAAACGGAGAGCTCTGCTATTGTCCTCTCGATCAACCATTGATTGGAGCTGCTTTAGCTGCTTCATTTCTTTTTTAGATAAACGGCGTTCTCCAAACATGATATAGAGCAGTGGCCCAAACACTGGCACAAAGGCTACTAACAGCCATGTTACCTTACTTTCAGGATTCATAGACCGATTGACAATCGATACAATGGTCGCTATACTCACTAAAATGACTAGGATAACCCAGACAATTGGAGCCATTTGCCCTAGATAGAGAAATAAACCAAAGACGATAAACAACTCTGCCAACATGATGGTAATACTAAAACCATATTTGGACATGAGTAGCTGCATTTTTCTAGCTGTCATACATCCCCTTCCTTTTCTAACATTCTCCTAACTGCTTGATAAACTAATGTCTCTACTAGTATACCTCAGTTCAGGGGTAGATGGCAACCTTTTACCTTTTTCTATTCAAACTATTCCAAGAACTGCAAGATTCTTAAACTACTCCTTCATTATATGACGTGCTATCCCTTTTTATATTTTTAACTAGGGTATTAAGAGGCTTAAAAAGAACTACCATAATGATAGTTCTTTCCAATATTATTTATATTTTTCAATATCGCACAAATCCTATGACAGTTACTATTGAAGTTGTAGAAGGTAAAGCTGAAACCTTAATTCCAAACTTCTATTTAGATTTGAGATCCTATTTTGTTAATACCACTCGGTCAGATGCCTCTCGGTCCATATCATCGATAATCAATTGATTACCATTAACCGTGTAAATTTTGACATCATCACCGATAATGACACGTTGATTTTCTGGCTCAAAGCTGACTTGCTTGATTTCCTTATCTCCATCTGGCTCGACCTCAGTCCATGTACCAGTTTTACCTGTTACAACAAGAGTGATTTGGTCATTCTCATCTTTTCCAGTATAGGTACCATCGATATTCGTAGGTTGAGCTACAGTAGTGTCCTGACTTGAGGACGCCTGTGGTTGACTAGCACTTGTCGCAGCGCTAGAAGATGATTCTTGTTGAGAAGATGATTGCTGAGCAGATTGCTGGGTAGGGGCTTGTGCCTTAGGTCCACAAGCTGCTAAAAGACTAAGAATTGCTAGGGAAGCAATAGAAAGTGTGAATGTTTTCGTTTTCATAGCGATTTCCTTTCTTTTGTGCCAATGTTTTGCTGGAATCGTTTCCAGATATACCTCCTACCTACAGTATAGCAACATAAACCTATAAGGTCAACTAATCTCGTCGCTTCCTACCAAACTTGCTCGGACTTCCGAGATAAAGTAGAGGGATCCCGTCACGAAAAGCAAGTCCTGATCATTGGCCTGTTCTTCAAATTCTCTGATAAAGTCCCCATAGGAAGGAATCAAATCGTAACCCGCCACATCCTTTTCATCCAGAGAGCCTTGGTAGTCAAAGCCTGTTACCTTAAGTTCCACCTGAGGCAACTGCTCCGTTAGATAGCCTAACATCCCCTGATAATCCTTGCGTTTAAGAGCTCCAAAAAGGATGCGAACCTGGTAACCTTGCTGGATTTTCCCCTGGATAAACTCGACCAGACGAGTCAAGGCTGGCAGATTGTGAGCCCCATCTAGGTAGATTTGCGGACGAATTCGTTCCAATCGACCTGCCCAATGTGTCTCCTTCAAAGCCCGTCTGACAAACTCTTCTTCGACCCTTTCACCTCCTGACGCCATAAACAGAAGAAAAGTTTCTAAAGCCAAGGCGGCATTTTCTTGCTGATAAGCACCTTCCAAACTGATTTCAAGTTGAGAAAAACTAGCTAGACTACTTGAAAAATCCCCAGCATTCAAGGTGAAGTCTCCCCCAGCTTGATAAAGTTCAACAGCTAACTCTCTCGCTGTATTTTGACAGACAAGTTTAGCTTCTGGAGCGAGCTTAGCAATGACCGCCTTCTTGCCAGCCTTGAAAATACCAGCTTTCTGCTCGGCTATTTCCTTCAGACTGTCACCCAAGGTCTCCTGATGATCTAGTCCAATGGAAGTAATAACTGCAATCTCTCCTGTTACGACATTAGTCGTGTCAAGCAAACCACCAATCCCCACCTCTAGCAGGACTAGATCCACTCCCTGCTCTTTAAAGTAAAGCAAGGCAATCAAGGTCAACAACTCAAAGAAAGACAATTGATCATGTGTTTCTAAGAGAATTTTCTCCATCTCCTTGACTTGGTTAGCTATACGAACAAAGTCTTCCTCTGCGATCGGCTGTCCATTAATACAGATTCGATCATGGATGCTGATGATATGAGGAGAGGTAAAAGTACCAACTTTATTACCATGAGTTGCAAACAACTCCCTCATAAAGGCAATAGTTGACCCTTTACCGTTAGTCCCTGTTACGTGGATAATAGGATAAGTCTTCTCAGGATTCCCCAGCAAATCCACAGCTCGTTGCATTCGTCCAAGTCCAGATCTAAAATTTAAACCAATCCGACTATGAAGCCATTCTTCTACTTCAAACATACATGTCTCCTTAACAAAAGTCCAATCAACTACCGCATCAAAGTATGATTACAAATAAAAAGCGAGGTCGGGACTAAAATCCCGACCTCTTACCTGGTTAGCTAATCACTAGCTACTATGAATTTCAACGTGAGCTAAAAACGTCCCCCGGATATTCCAACTCTTCTAATTTTCAGGAGTTGGGCTGATACAGTCTCCCAGACTTACCAGTTCTCTCTTATTTAAAGGAACTGGGCTAAAAACGTCCCCCGGACGTTTTTACTCCTCCATAAAGCTGTTGAAGACTTCTTCAATCATGTTCCATTCGTCTTCTGAGTCTTCTGGGATTGGTTGCAATTCGCCTTCTGTTCCGTCTTCATTTTCGATGAATGAGTAAGCTTGGATTTCAACTTCACCATTTTCATCTTCTTCTGCGTTAACTGGCACTAGAAGAACATAATTTTTACCAAATTCTTCTTTCCCATCGATGGTCAAAAGAATTTCAAACAAGGTTTCATTTCCTTGCTCATCTACTAGTGTAATCAATTCACGTTCTTCGTGGTCATGGTTGTGATCGTGTGACATAGTTTCTCCTCTGTCTTAAAATTTTCTATCTAAATAATTTTGCAAAATCAGCTGAGCAGCCAACTTATCAATAACTTTCTTGCGTTTGTTACGACTGATATCTGCTTGTTCAATCAACATACGCTCCGCAGCGACCGTTGTCAAACGCTCATCCTGATAGTCTACTGGCAAACCAAAGAGTTCTTCTAGCTTGGCACCATAGGCTTGACTGGCTTCTACTCGCGGACCGCTGGTATTGTTCATGTTTTTTGGCAAACCTACTACAAAGCGTTCTACCTTATAGCTGTCAACCAATTCCTTGATACGGTCAAAACCAAACTGGCCCTGCTCCTCATTAATCTGGATGATTTCAAGTCCCTGAGCGGTGAAGCCTAGTGGATCGCTAATAGCCACCCCTACTGTTTTTGAACCGACGTCCAATCCCATAATTCTCATAGATTATAGATCGACTCCTTGTCCCTTAAGGTAGTAGCGTACCAGTTCTTCAACAATTTCATCACGCTCATACTTACGGATTTGATTTCGTGCATTGTTGTAACGAGGAACGTAGGCAGGGTCTCCACTCAATACATAACCGACGATCTGGTTAATCGGATTGTAGCCCTTGTCATTCAAAGAAGCATAAACATCTGTCAATGTTTCGCTAATTTCTTTCTTATTGGAATCATCCAATTTAAACCGTACAGTTTCTTCAGTAAATCCCATTCTAACACCCTCTTTCCTTAGAATAGTACTATTATAGCACATTCCCTGACGTTCTACAAATAAGTCAGTCGATTAATTTGGATTTTCTATTGTTCTGTCGCCCCATTTGCCACTCTATCTGCAATATATTGGCTAGGTTCGTTTTTTAAGAGATTTTCAAGGCCGATATTTTTTAAATATTCCAGCTGAGATGCCTTTTTGACATCCAATACTTGAAAATCATAAGTCGTTGTCGTCTGGATTTCTGTCTCGCTGAGTAGCTTGGTTTCCAGTTTGAATCCTGCTAGTTTGCGTGCCTCTTGGATGGTCTCATCCTTTTCTTCCGCTTCTAGAAGCGCTTTTTGCGTCTCCTCTAGGCCATTTTCAGAGATAAAGGTCTTGAGTTCATCCCCGACAGGTCGTTTTTGCTGGATGGTCAAGGTCAAAAACTGATTGCCTTTATAAGTAATGGTCTGAATCTGCTGCGTTCCATTTTCTGACTTCGGCATCAGCAAGGTCTTGGTGACAACCGTATTCTTTTCGGCATTGTCCAAAACGGGAAGGTTGGATTGGATGGGGTCAGATGCTGTTGTGGAAGCAGCAGGAGTTTCCTTTTTTTGCCCACATCCCGCAAGCAAAAAGAGGAGAGCAAAACTAGCAATTAGTAACTTTTTCATAATTCCTCACATGATTTTAAAACAAAAGAGCAAACAAGGCCAGGAGTCACTCCCAGCCTTGATGTTTTATAGAGCTGCACGTAGACGTGCTTCTGCATTTTCTACATTACGGACAGAGCGTGGCAAGAAGGCACGGATATCATCTTCTTTATAGCCGACTTGTAGGCGCTTCTCGTCAACGAGAATCGGACTCTTTAAGATCCGTGGTGTTTCCATGATTAAGTTGAGCACTTCATTGACACTCAAATCCTCGATGTCAACTCCAAGTGCCTTAGCGTAGCGGTTTTTTGACGAAACGATACTGGCAATTCCATTATCTGTTTTCGTGAGAATATCTAATAACTCTTCTCTTGTAATTCCTTCTTTACCGAGATTTTGTTCTTTATAACTTAACTGGTGGGCATTGAGCCAGGTTTTCGCTTTTTTACAGCTAGTACAACTTGAGACTGTATAAATTTTGATCATGTACCTACCCCTTTCGCTACATGTTACTATCAGTTTAGTCTATTATACCATAAAAAACATCCGACTTGCGACCTATTTTTAAAAAAAATTAACTTTTTTCGCGATTTTCGTACTTTTTTCTTGACAAAATCAATTTATAACCAACTTTTAAATTTTTTGATATACAATCGTTTCACAACTGTAACACTTATCATATAGAGAACGATAATCAAAAGCAAAAAGAGGAAATAAATTGGTTCCAAAGGGGTTAAATGAAGCAGGCTAGCAATTGAAGAGTAGGGAAGGAAGGTCACAAAACTAGCTGCTAGCAAGGTTGTTCCAAGAACAAACCATGATGGACGACTTTGTAAGAAAGGAAGTTTTGCTGAACGAAGCATATGGATAACCATGGTTTGGGACCACATGGATTCAATGAACCAACCTGTCTGGAACAAGATGATAAAGCCCGTTGCAGCCTCTGCTCCGTGAGCATAAGCTTGACCTGTCGCCATTGGAACAATGACAAAATAGAGTAAGATAAAGGTCAAAATATCAAAGGCAGAAGAAATCGGACCCATCCAAATCATAAAACGAGTAATAGACTTGGCTTCCCACTTATGGGGATGCTTCAAAAAGTCTTCATCTACATTATCAAATGGCAAGGCAATGCAAGAAAGGTCGTAGACGAGGTTTAACACAATCAAGTGAATCGGAGCCATAGGGAGGAAAGGTAAAAAGATACCAGACACTAAGAGTGACAGAATATTCCCGAAATTAGAGCTGACCGTCATCTTGATATATTTGGTCATGTTGGCATAGACTTTGCGTCCTTCAACCAGACCTTTTTCAAGCACCATCAAATCCTTATCTAGCAAAATGACATCAGCCGTTTCTTTGGCAATATCTACTGCTGTATCAACAGAAATCCCCACATCTGCCACTTTCATAGAAGGGGCATCGTTGATTCCATCTCCCATATAGCCGACACAATGTCCATTCGATTTGATTTGTAAAATGATTCGTGCTTTTTGATCCGGAGAGAGTTTGGCAAAGACAGTCACCTTCTCAACTGCTTGAGCCAACTCTTCGTCCGTCATGGCGTCAATATCAGAACCCAACAAGATTTGATCAACGTCTAGACCAACTTTTTCGCAAACTGCTTGGGTTACCTTTTCATTGTCTCCCGTCAAAATCTTTGTTTGAACACCGTGTTCTAACAAAGCTTGGATAGCAGGTGCTGCAGATGGTTTTGGTGGATCTAGAAAGGCAAGATAACCTGTTAGAATCATCTCTTTTTCATCTTCAACGGAGTAAGCAAAACCTTCTTTTAGGCCTGTTTTATAGGCAACTCCCAAGACTCGCAAGCCTTGCTGATTAAGTTGATCTACTTCTTTTAAGATTTCCACTCGGATATCATCCGTCAGAGGGCTAATCTGACCGTGATATTCCACATGGGTTGAAATCGCAAGCATTTCCTCTAGAGCACCCTTGGTTACCAAACTAACAACTTCGTTCTCATCCTTGACGATGACACTCATCCGTCTGCGTTCAAAATCAAAGGGCAATTCGTCTATTTTTTGGAAGCTAGTATCCAAATTTTGTAGAATAGCGTGTTCTTTAGCTTCTTTTTCAGTTCTACTGATAATGGCACGGTCCATCAAGTTTTTCAATCCCGTTTGAAAATAGGAATTGAGGTAGGCCCGTCTCAACACAGACAAATCCAAATCTCCATGTATATCCAAAGGATATTCAAGGACAATTTCGTCTTGGGTAAGGGTTCCGGTTTTATCGGTGCATAGGATATCAATAGCACCTAGGTCTTGTATGGCATTGAGTTTTTTGATGACGACTTTTTCCTTGGCCATGATAATGGAGCCTTTTGCTAGACTAGCCGTGATGATCATAGGAAGCATCTCAGGTGTCAATCCAACACCAACACTCAGTGCAAACACACCTGCTTCCAGCCAGTCGCCATCTGTCAAGCCATTGGAGAGAAACACGATGGGAACCATGACTAACATCAAACGGATCAAGAGCCAAGAGATGCTGTTCATCTCCCGTTCAAAAGAGGTCGGTTCGTCATAGGTATTGAGGGTCTGCTCGATTTCTCCCATCATGGTATCATCACCGACCGCTAGAATCAAAGCCTTGGCACTTCCTGATATCACGTTGGTTCCCATAAAGGCGAGCGCTTCTGCTTCTAGTAGACTATCAAAGTCTGACTGACTCATTTTTGACAAGGCCAGTTTTTCAACCGAGTCACTTTCACCTGTCAAACCAGACTGTTGGACAAAGAAATCACGTGATTCAATTAAAAGGAGATCTGCTGGTATCATATCCCCAGCACTTAACTTGACTATATCTCCAACGACCAAATCTTCAATTGCGACCTCTAAACTCTGGCCTTCGCGAATAACTGTGGCAGTGTTCACAATCATTTTTGATAGATTGGTCGCAGCCTTGTCACTCCGCAATTCTTGGACAAAGCGTATGCCACCAGAGATTAGAACGAGAACGACGATGATGATAGAGGTCGTCGGATCTTCTTGTCCAGGTTTCGCCAACCAGACATTGGTCACCATGGAGATCATAGCGATGACCAGCAGAATGATTGTAAATGGATTGATAATAGATTCGTAAATCTTTTTGAGGATACTGTCTTCTTGACCCTTGGTGATGGTGTTTTCGCCATATAAGTCACGATTTTTCTCCACCTGCTCCTCAGTCAAGCCTGTTAGACTTGTCTTGTAAAAAGATAGAGTTTCGTTTAAGGGTGTATGAATAGCTGCTGCTACTCTTTCTTTTGTAGTTTTCATTGGTTTCTCCTATCTGTATGAATGATGTGTTTCATACACAGAGACCAATCACTTTATAAGGGCAGAACGACACAAATCAGCGATTGGTTGTGTATGTGCGGTTCTGGATGATCGTCAATTTGCATCGTTTTTCTCCTTTCTTTTTCTTAAAACAGCAGAAAATCCTACCATAAAAATGGCAGGATTAAAAAACTAATTATCTGTTTTTTCGTTCAAGCTTTAACTCCATAGGGCGATGTAATGAGCTTAGTCTTGGCCTTCGCGACCAGGACTGTTGACCAACGAGTAGTGTCTCCACTGCTTTGCGGTAGTCATCCGTATCCCTATGGTAGCCTCACCTACCGTTTTCGTCTATCAGTATAAACCTTTAAAATATAAAAGTCAATAATTTATCTTAATTTTCTTAAATAACAATTAATTCCTTCGGCGCTAGAGTCAACAATTCGCAACCGTTATCTGTAATTAAGATATCATCTTCAATACGAACGCCGTATTTTCCTTCAATATAAATACCTGGTTCATCAGTCAAGACCATACCAGATTTAATGACTTCTTTGGAAGTTTGGCTAAAGTAAGGTTCTTCGTGGATATCCAGTCCGATACCATGTCCAATACCGTGAGTAAAGTAGTCGCCATAGCCTGCCTCGATGATAATATCACGAGGGATTTTGTCAAAGTCGCGGAAACCTAAGCCATCCTTAGCTTGGTCAATCAGAGCTTGGTTGGCCTTCAAAACGGTATTGTAAATTTCTGCTTGTTCGTCGCTGACATGGCCTAGGTAAATAGTACGAGTCATATCACTCACATAATGGTCATAAAGACAACCGAAGTCCATGGTAATAGCTTCACCTAGTTCTACTGGCTTGTGCATTGGGTGGGCATGAGGTTTAGAAGAGTTGATACCACTTGCTAAAATGGTATCAAAAGACAAGCCTGCCGCTCCTAGCTCACGCATGCGGAAATCAAGGAAGTTGGCAATTTCGATCTCAGTTTTTCCTGGTTTGATAAAGTCAAGCGCATCACGGAAAGCTTGGTCTGAGATAGAACATGCCTTACGAATAGTCGCAATCTCTTTCTCATCCTTAATCATACGAAGTGCTTCAACAAACTGAGTCTGTGGAAGCAAATCAATTCCTGAAAAAGCCGCCTGCATACGGTGGTAATAAGAGACCGAAATCTCGTCCTCAAAACCGACGCGAGACAAGCCCATATCCTTAACGATGCCTGCAATAACAGCCAATTCATCGCGATCAGCCACAATTTCAAAACCTGTTACTTCTTGCTTAGCTGCAATGATATAGCGAGAGTCTGTCACCAAAACCTGACGGTCACGGCTGATAAAGACTGTTCCATTTGAACCCCAAAAACCAGTCAAATAATAGACGTTTTTAAGGTTGTTGATGATGATACCATCTAGTTCTTTTTCTTGCATTTTAGCGAGAAATGCTTGCACACGTTTATTCATGATGTAACTTTCCTTTCAAATAGTGTCCTGTGTAGCTGGCTTCATTGGCCGCTACTTCTTCTGGAGTTCCTGTTGCAATGATGGTTCCACCACCGACACCGCCCTCAGGTCCCAAATCGATGATATGGTCTGCCGTCTTGATGACATCCAGATTGTGCTCAATGACGAGGACAGTATTGCCATCGTCGACGAAGCGAGCTAAAACCTTGAGCAAGCGAGCGATATCCTCGGTATGAAGCCCTGTCGTCGGCTCATCCAGAATGTAGAAGGATTTTCCTGTCGAGCGTTTGTGGAGCTCACTAGCTAACTTCATACGCTGGGCTTCTCCCCCAGAAAGGGTGGTAGCCGGTTGCCCTAGCGTTACATAGCCCAGCCCCACATCCTTGATGGTCTGAAGTTTGCGTTGAATCTTGGGAATGTGTTGGAAGAATTCCACCGCATCGTTGACGGTCATGTCCAAGACCTGCGAGATATTCTTTTCCTTATAGTGGACTTCTAGGGTTTCACTGTTATAGCGAGTCCCATGGCAGACTTCACAAGCCACGTAAACATCTGGCAAGAAGTGCATCTCGATCTTGATAATCCCGTCACCTGAGCAGGCTTCGCAACGACCACCCTTGACATTGAAACTGAAACGGCCCTTCTTGTAGCCTCGAATCTTAGCTTCATTTGTCTGAGCAAAGAGGTCTCGTATATCGTCAAAAACTCCCGTATAGGTAGCTGGGTTGGACCTCGGCGTTCGTCCAATGGGGCTCTGGTCAATATCAATCAGACGATCGACATGCTCAATCCCTGTAATCGTTTTAAACTTACCAGGTTTGTCTGAATTGCGGTTGAGTTTTTGAGCAATGGCTTTTTTGAGGATGCTGTTGATCAAGGTCGATTTCCCTGAACCTGACACACCTGTCACCGCAATGAATTTTCCTAATGGGAAGCGAGCAGTGATATTTTGCAAGTTGTTCTCACGCGCACCTGTCACTTCGATAAAACGACCATTTCCGGCACGGCGCTCTTCTGGTACTGGAATCGCTCGCTTTCCTGATAAGTACTGGCCTGTGATAGACTTGCTGTTGCGAGCCACCTGCTTGGGCGTTCCTGCAGCGACAATCTCTCCACCAAAAACACCAGCACCCGGACCAACATCAATCAGATAATCCGCCTCGCGCATGGTATCTTCGTCGTGTTCCACCACGATGAGAGTATTGCCCAAGTCACGCATCTTTTTCAGACTGGCAATCAGGCGGTCATTATCCCTCTGGTGAAGACCAATCGACGGCTCATCAAGTATATAGAGAACTCCTGAGAGGTTGGAACCAATCTGGGTTGCCAAGCGAATACGCTGACTCTCTCCACCTGATAGGGTTCCTGCCGAACGTGACAGGGTCAGATAGTTAAGACCTACGTTATTGAGGAAGGTCAATCGATCCTTGATTTCCTTGAGAATGGGACGGGCGATAATCGCTTCATTTTCAGACAAGGTCAACTGACTCACCAACTCCAAGTGGTCTGCGATAGACAGGTCTGAGATTTCACCGATATGTGGCCCTTGCTCACCACCCACACGGACAGACAAGGCCTGGTCATTGAGACGATAGCCGTGACAAGTTCCGCAGGTTAGCTCATTCATGTAGAGGCGCATCTGGGTGCGCGTGTAGTCACTGTTAGTCTCATGGTAACGGCGCTTGATATTATTGACAACTCCTTCAAAAGGAATGTCGATATCACGCACACCGCCAAATTCATTTTCATAGTGGAAATGGAATTCCTTGCCATCCGAGCCGTAGAGAATCAAGTTCTTATCTTCTTCTGACAAGTCTTCAAAAGGCTTATCCATATCTACTCCAAAGGCTGTCATGGCCTGCTCTAGCATGTTTGGATAGTAGTTGGATGAGATAGGATTCCAAGGTGCCAAGGCTCCCTCACGCAAAGTTTTGCTGGTATCAGGAACCACCAAGTCAACATCCACCTCCAGCTTGATGCCCAAACCGTCACACTCACTGCATGAGCCAAAAGGAGCATTAAAGGAGAAGAGACGTGGCTCTAACTCTGGAACAGTAAAGCCACAAACTGGACAGGCATAATGCTCAGAAAAGAGCAACTCCGAATCGTCCATAGTGTCGATAATCACATAGCCTTCTGCGATACGAAGGGCCGCCTCAACGGAGTCAAAGAGACGGCTACGAATACCCTCCTTGATGACAATACGGTCAACCACGACATCGATATCATGTTGCTTGCTCTTAGACAGCTCTGGAACTTCGGTCACATCATAGACTTCCCCATCCACTCGGACACGAACATAGCCATCTTTCTGAATCTTTTCAATGACGCTCTTGTGTTGTCCTTTTTTCTTGCGGATGACAGGGGCCAAAATCTGCAAGCGTTGGCGTTCTGGCAATTCTAAGACCTTATCCACGATTTGCTCTACAGAAGAAGCCTTGATAGCCCCATGTCCGTTGATACAGTAAGGCGTCCCCACACGTGCGTAGAGGAGACGCAGATAGTCATTGATTTCAGTAGTTGTCCCGACGGTCGAGCGCGGGTTTTTGCTAGTCGTTTTTTGGTCGATGGAAATAGCTGGGCTGAGACCATCAATGGCATCCACATCTGGTTTTTCCATATTGCCCAAGAACTGACGAGCGTAAGCTGACAAGCTCTCTACATAGCGGCGTTGCCCCTCAGCATAGAGGGTATCAAAGGCCAGGCTGGATTTCCCAGACCCTGACAAACCAGTCACAACAACCAGCTTGTCTCGCGGAATCTCCACATCAATATTTTTTAAGTTATGGGCACGTGCCCCATGAATCACAATTTTATCTTGCATCTTTGTTCTTTCTAGTCCATTATTGCTTTCCATTATACCAAAAAATGTGAAATTCTATTACCCAAAAAGCTGTTTTTATAGTATAATAGTACGGTGCAAAAAATGAATCACTGAAATAGTAGGAAAGGATAGGGGATATGAAACAAGTTTTTCTCTCAACAACAACTGAATTTAAAGAGATCGACACGCTTGAACCGGGTACTTGGATCAACCTCGTCAATCCTACACAAAATGAATCGTTGGAAATCGCTAACGCCTTCGACATTGACATTGCCGACCTTCGAGCACCGCTCGATGCGGAAGAAATGTCCCGTATTACCATCGAAGATGAGTATACTTTGATCATCGTGGACGTTCCCATCACAGAGGAAAGAAACAATCGTACCTACTACGTTACGATTCCGCTGGGGATTATCATCACCGAGGAAACCATTATCACCACCTGCTTGGAACCTCTCCCAGTTCTTGATGTCTTTATCAACCGTAGACTGCGCAACTTCTACACCTTCATGCGTTCACGCTTTATCTTCCAGATTCTCTACCGCAACGCCGAACTTTACCTTACGGCCCTTCGTTCGATCGACCGTAAGAGTGAACAAATCGAAAGTCAACTTCACAAGTCTACTCGAAACGAAGAACTGATCGAGCTCATGGAATTGGAAAAGACCATCGTCTATTTCAAAGCCTCCCTCAAGACAAATGAGCGCGTGATTAAGAAATTAACCAGCGCAACTAGCAATATCAAGAAATACCTAGAAGACGAAGACCTACTCGAAGACACTCTGATTGAAACTCAACAGGCCATTGAGATGGCAGATATCTATGGAAACGTCCTTCACTCTATGACAGAGACCTTTGCCTCTATCATTTCCAACAACCAGAACAACATCATGAAGACCCTGGCTCTCGTGACCATCGTCATGTCTATCCCAACCATGATCTTCTCAGCCTACGGGATGAACTTTAAGGATAATGAAATCCCTCTAAACGGTGAACCTCATGCCTTCTGGTTAATCGTCTTTATCGCCTTTGCTATGAGTGTTTCACTCACTCTCTATCTCATCCATAAAAAATGGTTCTAAGAGGAATTCCTATGTCTCAGATTGATTTACAAAAATTAACTAAGAAAAACCAAGAGTTTATCCATATTGCTACCCAGCAATTTATCAAAGATGGCAAAACAGATGCTGAAATCAAGGCTGTTTTTGAGGAAGTCATTCCTAAAATCCTTGAAGAGCAAGCCAAAGGAACGACTGCACGTTCCCTCTACGGGGCTCCAACCCACTGGGCTCATAGCTTCACTGTCAAAGAGCAATATGAAAAAGAGCATCCAAAAGAAAATGATGATCCAAAACTCATGATTATGGACTCAGCCCTTTTTATCACCAGTCTCTTTGCATTGGTTAGCGCTCTAACTACCTTCTTCTCTACAGATCAGGCTATTGGCTATGGGTTGATTACCCTCTTGTTGGTTGGACTTGTAGGAGGACTTGCCTTCTACTTGATGTACTACTTTGTCTACCAGTACTATGGACCAGACACAGATCGTAGCCAGCGCCCTCCTTTCTGGAAATCAATCCTCGTTATCCTGGCCTCTATGGTCCTTTGGTTGGTTGTCTTCTTTGCAACAAGCTTCCTACCAGCCAACCTCAATCCAGTCCTTGCTCCATTGCCTTTGGCTGTCCTAGGAGCAGCCCTTCTCGCCCTTCGCTTCTATCTCAAGAAACGTTTTAACATCCGAAGCGCAAGCGCAGGCCCATCACGTTATTAAGAGAAGTGAAAAGCTATGGCATATAGTCAATCTTTAGCTCAGCAGATTCGAAAAATTCTAGCACTCAAACTTCCTCCCCAAATTTTCGAAGAAGAGCTAGAAGAAAAGAAACTGTTTGGTGGCCTTGCCTTTATGATTCGTGGGAAAATGGTCCTTACAGTCAGTTCCAGAAAGGACGAACTGGTTATGGTCAGAATTGGCAAAGAAATAGAAAAGCAAGTTCTACCCCGAACAGGAGCTCATACTACATTGATGAGGGGACGCCTTTATCACGGCTATATAGACTTAGATATCGAAGCTCAAAAAGAATTGCCTTACTGGATTGATTTAGCTCTCTCCTATAATCAAGAGTTGACCAAGTAACTCATATCTAGTGAGATTAGAGATTAGAAAAACGAAAAGCAACTGCAAAGGCGGTTGCTTTTTTTCCTGCTTTCTTGAGATTCAATAGCACTTCTGAGTCTCATTATTGTAGTTTTCTCTCACCTTTTGTGATAAAATAGGCACAATCAATTTATTTTTAGGAGGATAATATATGACTTCTACTATTGGTATTATAAGTTTATCTAGTGGGACTATGGGTGAAGACTTTGTCAAGCACGAAGTGGACTTGGGTATTCAACGTCTCAAGGACCTCGGACTCAACCCTATCTTTTTGCCTCATTCGCTAAAGGGCTTGGACTTTATCAAAGAACATCCTGAAGCTCGTGCAGAGGATTTGATTCAGGCCTTTTCTGATGATAGTATCGACATGATCCTATGCGCCATTGGTGGAAACGATACCTATCGCTTGCTACCTTATCTTTTTGAAAATGACCAACTACAAAAGGTTATCAAACCAAAGATTTTTCTCGGTTTCTCGGATACGACCATGAACCACCTTATGCTACACAAACTAGGAATCAAGACTTTTTACGGCCAATCATTTCTAGCGGACATTTGTGAGTTAGACAAGGAGATGTTATCTTATAGCCTTCACTACTTTAAAGAATTGATCGAGACTGGGAGAATCTCAGAAATCCGCCCTAGCGACCTTTGGTATGAGGAACGGACTGATTTTAGTCCCAATGCCTTGGGAACACCTCGTGTCAGCCATGCAAATACAGGTTTTGACTTGTTACAAGGCAATGCCCAGTTTGAGGGAGAAATCCTCGGTGGTTGTCTTGAGTCTCTCTATGATATTTTTGACAACTCTCTACACGCAGATAGCACAGACCTCTGCCAAAAATACAAACTTTTCCCTGACTTATCCGACTGGGAAGGAAAGATTCTATTGCTAGAAACAAGTCAAGAAAAGCCTGAACCTGATGATTTCAAAAAAATGTTGCAGGCTTTGAAAGAAACTGGGATATTTGAGGTCATCAGTGGACTCTTGGTCGGGAAACCTATGGATGAAACCTTCTATGACGACTATAAGGAGGCACTAATGGACATCATTGATAGCAATATCCCGATTGTCTATAATCTAAACGTTGGGCACGCCACACCAAGAGCCATTGTGCCCTTTGGCGTTCACGCCTATGTAGATGCACAGGAGCAAGTCATTCGCTTTGACTATAACAAAAAATAAACAATTTCTCCATTTTTGTGCTTTGGTATTGATTTTCGTTACAATTTGTGTCTGAATTTATTGCATTTTGCTTATTTCTATGATATCTTTTTAAAGGAGGTGTATATGACTAAACAAAAAATAAATCAAATTGTCGGTTCAATTGGAGCCTTTATCGGGATTGTTGTATTTATCGCCTACATCCCACAAATTTTTGCCAATTTACAAGGCAACAAAGCTCAACCATTCCAGCCTTTATCCGCAGCAGTATCTTGTTTAATTTGGGTTATTTACGGATGGACAAAAGAGCCTAAGAAGGATTGGATACTAATTATTCCAAACTCAGCTGGCGTTGTCTTAGGTGGACTGACATTTCTTACTGCACTATAAAAATTACTAGCATATAATGAAAAAGCTGAGAGGAATTTCTCAGCTTTTTCTATATTCTCAGATAGTTAGACGCTTGGACTCACTAACTTCCGCTTTTCCACTCACAATCATTCTCATGATCATCTATCAGACCTGCCGCCTGTAGAAAAGCTAAAACGGCGACTGGACCTGTGAACTTGAAACCTCGTTTTTTTAGATTTTTGGCTAATTTTTCAGACAAGGTTGTTTTAGCAGGTGCTAGGTGATAGTCAGGAACATCATTGATGATGGTTTGCCCATCAACAAAGGACCAGAGATAAGCGTCAAAAGAGCCGTAGGTTTTCTGGACTTGCAAAAATGCTTGGGCGTTGGCACGCGTCGCAAAGAGTTTGGCACGGTTTCGGATGATGGCTGGATTATCTAACAAGGCCTCCAACTCTGCATCCGTCATCTCTGCGACACATTGGGCTTGGTAGTTGTGAAATACTTCTCGGAAAGCTTGGCGTTTGTTAAGCACTGTTTCCCAAGATAGGCCAGCCTGATAAGTCTCCATACAGAGCAATTCAAAAAGAGCGCGGTCATCATGAAGAGGTTGGCCCCACTCTTCATCATGATAGGCTACATATAAAGGGTTGTTCATTTTAACCCAACCACAGCGTTTTGTCATATTATTCTCCAATCTTTAAAGCATAGCCAGGTAAGGGGATACTCGACTTATCCAATAAATTAATCCAACGATTAATATCTGGTGGCAGAGGGTTAAATTTCTCATCTGTTTGATACCTTGATTGACTATTTGTTTCTATTCCAGTTAATGTTTCAATCTGTTCTCGAAGCTGGTCTACAGACATCCAATCAGTCCAACCTTCAAAAAAACTTTCTGAAGCCAGAGTTATACCATACCATTCTTCAAACCATTCAATGTAGTCTGCACTTAAGAGGTAGAGTTTTTCGAAAGAACAAGGTTCATCATTCACCTTTATACTTTCTACTATATTATCATGATCCACTATAGCAATACTTGCGCCACAAAATTCACAAGGAAATGAGCCAACTTGACCATAGCGGGAACCACAATGCAAGAATAATCCTGTTTGGCTCTGCTGACAATTATTACAAAACAACGGAAAAACGGTACAGTGTAGCCATAGTGTATCAATCTTCCCATTTTTAAATTTTATCTTGACATGGTTGCTACTGTTTCTTGCTTCAACTAGATTAATTCGAGCAATTCCCATTATTTTACCAACATCTTAAGGGCCGACTTGATATAGTTCTCTGCTGTATCCGTCGTTCCTTCAAAGAATTTCTTGATTTTCTTGAGCTCGGTCGCCTTGTATCCCAGTGCCAACATGGCTTCCATAGCTTCTTCCAGTTCTTGGTTTTCATTACTCGCTTGCACAGCGACTTTGGCAGGAAGGTCATCACTAGCCACGACTACCTTGCCTTCCAAGTCCAGCACCATCTGTTGGGCTGTTTTCTTGCCAATTTTGGGGAACTTGGTCAAGTAGGTGATGTTCTTAGTCTCGATGGCTTGAACCAAGCCAGCATTGTCATCAGCTGCAATGATAGCCAAAGCTGACACAGGACCAATCCCCGAAACCGAAATCAGACTAAGAAAGAGTTTTTTCTCATCTTCTGAGCGAAAGCCGTAAAGCAGATGGGCATCCTCACGGACAACTTGGTGCACATAAATCTGAGTTTCTTGATTGACCTGACCTGAGTAGGCATAGGGATTGGCTACATGCAAGATATAACCGATAGAGTTGACTTCCAATACGATGTACTTGGCTGTAATTTTACTGATGATTCCTTTAAAATATTCGTACATTATTTTCACTTTCTATAATTGATTTGCAATTCCGTGTAAATGCGCTGCTCTGATGATAAGAAGCAGCCCAAGTACTGCACACACAATAAAAACGAGCCAAACACCTACAGCACCTGTTGCAGCGCTGATAGAAATCATCGCCCCCGCTAAAATAGACGCTAAAGGCTGCGCCATATTAAGGAAACCTGAGTAGGTTCCGAGCTTATTCTCATTCATCATTTCCGCCCGCAAAACTTGGCTTGGCGGCATGCAGATGAGTTCCCCCATAGTATAGAGAATGGCTAGCAAAAACAGAGCCCAGAAACTCCTGAAGACAATGGTGAAAAGCATACCCAAGTCAAAGATAATACTTCCCAATAAAAACTGCGGTATGATCTTCATTTCCTTGGTCAAACGATTGGCAGTCGTTATGAAGCAAACAATAATCAGGGTATTGATAAAAACCATGATACTGAGCATCTTAGCTCCTGAAATATGAATACCGAAAACACTACTCGCGATGAATGACTCTTTCAAATGAACGGGTATATAATTGTCAATTTGCAACCAGATAACACCATTAAATACAGTCCCTAACGTATAAAGTAGGAAAATTTTGTCCTGAAAAACAGAAACATAATTTTTCACAGTTGCCAAAGGACTGCTACCATGCTCAAAGACCAGATTAGCTGGCTTGCTTTCTGAAAAATATTTCCAAGCGAGGAAAAAATTCAAGAAGCTAATCACCGTCAAAACCAGAAGCAGCTCAAAAAAATGGTGGTCGTAAAAGAAACCTGCAAGCCCTGCTCCTAACATAACGGATACATTGACAAACCAATAACTAATCGTATAAACGAAACGGCGATTTTGCTCGTCGGTCAAATCAATAATCATCGCATCAATAGCCGGCCAAGAGAAAGTTCCTGCGGTCTCTGCCAGCAACATTCCGACAAAAGTCAAAAAGGGAAAAATATGATTAGGCATATTTGCCAGCAGCACAAGAAAGTAGCCACTAGCAAGACCAAAGTTTCCCCAGTCAATGACTTTCTTACGTCCCCAAAGATCCGCCAAATGTCCACCATACAGTCCAGCTAAAAAACCAATGAGTTTGGTTGTGATCATCAATAACCCCGCCCAAAAGGCTCCAAAATATTGAACATAGTACATGGCCATAAAAGGAGTAATGGCACTCTCTAAAATCCGTGCTACAAAGCTCATCCATTCCCGCATTTGAATTTGCTTGGGGAGGGCAAAAAATTCTTTCATCTTTCATTCCTTTTTCATAATTTCTTCGCTTTTTCTTACCTAGTATATCATATTTCCCCGAGACAGACTGCAACAAAAGGTGCACCCTCTGGTTGACAAATAGTACAAGAGATTGTATTCTCATTATAAGTAAAAATTGTTAGGATAGAGGTAGAAAAAGGAGGATAGAATCATGAAACTCGCAGAAAAACTATTTGAGCTCCGAAAGGAAAAAGGTTGGTCCCAGGAAAAGCTAGCAGAACAAATCAATGTTTCTCGGCAAAGCATCTCAAAATGGGAGTCTGGACAAGTCCTTCCAGAAATCGAAAAAATCATTGAATTAAGCAAGATTTTCCAAGTAACAACTGACTATCTACTACTGGATGAAAACTCTGAAAAATCTTCCACGGCAGTGATTTTGGAGGAAGATAAGGACAAATACTATAGAGAAGTTAAATCCTTTGGCTTCTGGCAAGTGATTTATATTTTCGTCTTGGCTCTGGCTATCTATCTCTTTTTAGCCGGTTCTAGTTTTCCAGCCGAGTTCACCGCCTGGATTTGGCTGACCTTCGTTCTCTTAATCGCTTCAGCAATTGCGATCAACAAGACTTTCAAAACCAAACAACGTTATCTTGATAAGGTAATTGGGCCTGAGAATCCTTCAAACCAAGACGATTCTGCGAAATCTTGAATCAATTAAATCATATTTCTCAGTACTTTTATAGGACTGGTCCTGTCAAGCAAGTGTAAACCTCGTGTCAAGTTGCCCATGTCCATTCAAAATTCCCACCTTAGAAAAGCTAAAAAGCCTTGTTTGGAAAAACAAAGGCTTTTTGTGTTCTTAATATTTCCCCAACTCACGAAGACTGGTATGATTTTCTTGAATACGTCGGAACATCTTTTCCATATCCGACTTGGTAAAATGCACCAAAACGGGACGTCCGTGTGGACAGTTATAGGGATTGTCACATTGAGAAAGCTGATAAAGGAGCTGTCTGGCTGAGTGGTCATCGATACGATGGTTGGCCTTGATAGACCGCTTGCAGGACATCATGATAGCCAGCTCTGCTCGGTATTTCTTGATCGAAACTTCCTTGGTCAAGAGTAGCATATCACACATTTCATAGATACCAGACTCAATCTCCTCTTCTGACATCCAAATAGGATGTTCACGCAGGATAAATTGATTTTCTCCGTACTCTGCTAAAAAGACACCCACTTCCTCTAAGAGAGGCATTCTTTCCTTGAGACGAAGGACATCATCTGCTGGGAATTCAAAGATGTAGGGCACTAGGAGTTGTTGCTGGCTCTGGTCAACATTGCCAATATTTTCGCGGTATTCCTCGTACTTAACCCTTTCCTGAGCCGCGTGCTGGTCTATGATGTAAAGTCCATCTCGCCCTTGGGCAAAAAGATAGGTCCCGTGCATCTGTCCGAAAAACTCCAACTCTGGGAAGCTGGATGATTCTTCTCGCTCTAGCTTGTCATAAGCCTTATCAAGACTGGCTAAGTCTAACTCTGGATGGTCTAATTGGTCATAGTTAGCAGGCTTTCTCTCTGCAAAATGCAGTTTTGCTGGCTTAGTCAATTGGTCCAAAGTTTCCTTAGCAAACAGGGTTAGGTCCCTACCCTCCGCAGTTAATTCAACCTGATGATCGGCCACCTCAGCTTGACTAGGTTTTGAGAGTTCTGTTTTTTCATAGTAAAGCGTATTTTCTTTGAGTGGGAGAATGGTCTGCTCTACCTTTTGACGATTACGCATGGTCGACTTGGCAAGATTTTCTAAAGCATCAGGTATCAAGGCTTGTTCCTTGAGACTATTTGAAATAGCTTCTGAAACCAGCGCCATCAGCTCTCTTTCCTTAGAAATCCGCACTTCTTGTTTGGTTGGATGAACATTGACATCAGCCAGATAAGGGTCGATATGGATGTGAATGACTGCCAGTGGAAAACGCCCTACCATGAGTTTGCTGCCATAACCATCCAAAATAGCACGATTGAGCAAGAAGTTCTTGATATAACGGCCATTGATGAAGAGGCTGATATAGTTACGATTTGCTCGGGTTAATTCAGGTAAAGACACAAAACCTGAAATTTCGAAATCTAGGTCAGAGTTCTCAATGGCAATCATCTTCTTAGCACTCGCCAAACCGTAAATCCCTGCGATGGCTTGACGCAGTTGACCAGTCCCTGCTGTCCGCGTCATTTCCTTGCCATCACTAATCAAGCTAAAAGAAATCTCTGGATGGGCCAAGCCCAGACGGTTGACAATATCAATGATATGAGACAGCTCCGCTTGCTGGCTCTTCATATACTTGAGACGAGCTGGTGTGTTGAAAAAGAGGTCCTCCACACAAACTTTGGTCCCCACAGGACTAGTCGCTGGTATGACTTTCTCAACCTCACCTCCACGCGCAACGAGCTTGGTTCCATGACTCGCACCATCCACCGCCGTCAACAGAGTCAAGACGCTGACAGAAGCGATAGAGGGCAGGGCTTCACCACGAAAACCAAGCGTCCGAATCCGAAAGAGGTCTGCTTGATTTTTTATCTTACTGGTCGCATGACGACGCAGGGCCAATTCCACCTCATCGTGGGCAATTCCATGACCATTATCAGTGATTTGAATCTTCTTGAGACCTGATTCCTCAATCTCAATGATAATCTGACTTGAGCCCGCGTCAATGGCATTTTCTACCAACTCTTTCACCACACTGGCAGGACGTTCAATGACCTCGCCTGCCGCGATCTGGTTTGCCAGCACCTCTGGCAATTCAATAATATGAGACATCTTTCAGCCCCTTTCTGTATCTATTTTCCTAGAAATTGATTAGTGCTATTATACCATATTTCAGATACTATCAGAAAAAGCAAATACCACATAGACTCCAAATCTCTCCACATAGACAAAAGCTCTTGCCATGGGTCGTAAAATAGTGTTTAATAAAGGTGTACAGGAAGTGATCACAACCTTGTATAACTGAAAAGGAGAGAAATTTATGAAAATAGAACTACAAATTAATGAGACTTACGAGGAGGAAAAGCTGATTGTCCAAACTCCTCAGCCGACCGAAAAAGTCCAGAAAGTCATCGAGTTCGCAGAAAATCTTGACCAAAAAGAAACAATCAAAGGAAAGATTGATGATCAGGTCTATCTAGTTAAGATTGGTAAGATACAACGCTTCTATATCGAGAATCGGAAGGTTCTAGCAGAAACTGCATCTCAGACCTATACCATTGATTTGCGTCTCTATCAAGTTCTTGACATTCTGCCGACCACTTTTATCCAAATTTCCCAATCAGAAATCGTTAATATTGACGCTATCTCTCATCTCAAACTCACGCCCAACGGCCTGGTTGAAATTTTCTTAAAAAATGAAAGCTTCACCTACTCTTCACGCCGTTACCTAAAAACCATCAAGGAGAAATTAGAACTATGAAAAAACAAATCTTTCACGATGCAGCCGCTGGTGTACTTATCGGCCTCATCCTCTCTATCCTCTTTTCACTCATTTATGCACCAAATACCTATACCCCACTAAGCCCCGAGTCTCTTATCGGCCAAGCGATGGCTCAACATCAGATTCACGGTGCCCTGGTCTTGCTCTACTGCATGATCATCTGGTCAGCTATCGGCGTTCTCTTTAGCTTTGGCAGTCGCTTATTCAGCCGTGACTGGAGCTTACTCCGTGCAACACTTTCCCATTTCTTCCTCATGTTGGCTGGCTTTGTCCCACTAGCGACTCTGGCTGGTTGGTTCCCCTTCCACTGGACCTTCTATCTCCAGCTCATTCCAGAGTTTGCGATCGTCTACCTTATCATCTGGGTTATTCTCTATAAAAGAGAAGCAAAAAAAGTAGACCACATCAATCAACTCTTGGCTCATAAAAAGTAATAGAGAAAAATCCCACTCACAAACACATGAGTGGGGTCCTTTTTATAATTTTTGTTTGAGCTCAACTAAGACATTCATAGCCTGCATCGGTGTCATATTGTACACATCCAGTTTAGCTAATTCTGCTAGAATAGGATGCTCTTCAGGGGTATCAAAGAGTGACATCTGTTCAGTAACAGCACTTGTTTCTCTCATTGGCGCAGGACTTTCCGTCCCTTGATTCTCCAGTTGAGTCAATATCTTATCCGCCCTTGCTAAAAGTTCTCCTGGTAAGCCAGCAATCTTAGCAACATGGATACCATAGGATTTGTCAGCTGGTCCTGGTTCGATCTTGTGAAGGAAGGTGACCTGCCCATCCTGCTCCAAGGTTGCCACATGGACATTAACCAAGTGTTCCAAACTGGACTCCAGACTGGTCAACTCATGGTAGTGGGTCGCAAAGAGGGTCTTGGCTCCGATATGTTCATGAATGTATTCGATGATGGACTGGGCAAGAGCCATCCCGTCATAAGTTGCAGTTCCGCGTCCCAATTCATCAAAGAGAATCAAGGAATCCTTGGTCGCATGCGAAATGGCATTGTTAGCCTCCATCATCTCCACCATAAAGGTTGATTGACCCGAAACCAAGTCATCCGCTGCCCCAATGCGAGTAAAGATAGCATCAAAAATCGGCAAGTAGGCACTCTCAGCAGGAACATAAGAACCCAGCTGGGCCATAACCGCCGTCATGGCTAGTTGGCGCATATAGGTGGACTTCCCGCTCATGTTAGGTCCCGTAATCAGTTGAATGCTGGTGTCTTCTGCCATCTGAATCGTATTGGGAATATAGGTCTGAGCCCCCATCACCTTTTCGACGACCGCATGGCGTCCTTTCTGGATAGCGATTTGGGAATCCTCTCCAAACTCAGGTCGAATCAAATGCTGGGTTTCAGCCACAACTGCGAGACTTTGCAAGACATCAACCGTTGCAATTCCTTGGGCTAGAGCCTGCAAACGCTGGATGTACTTGCTGACTTCTTCACGGATGCGCATAAAGATTTCATATTCTAGGTTGGCTGACTTCTCTCGCGCCTCCAACATATCTCCCTCGATCCGAGCTAATTCCTCGGTACCGAAGCGTTCCGAGTTTTTCAGCGTCGCCTTGCGGAAAAAGTGGGCTGGAACATTTCCCAGTTGCGAATTGGTCACATGGAAATAGTAACCATCTTTTTTATTGTAGTCAATCTTGAGCGTGCTGATGCCAGAGTTTTCTCTCTCCTTAGCCTCAATCTCAGCAATCCAGCTAGTCCCTTCTCTGAGCACACGACGGTACTTGTCTAATGTCTCATCAAATCCCGTACGGATAATGCCACCTTCCGTAATCACGTGAGGAGCTTCAGGAGCAATGGCAGCACTAATCAAGCTCTCCAACTCAGGGATGGCATCTAACTGTTTGATAAGATAGGCCAGGGCAGGTTGCTCCAGGCCTTCTAAAATCGCTCGAATCCGTGGCACACTAGATAAGGTGGTCGCTAACTGTAAGAGATCCTTGGGATTGGTCTTGCCAAAAGAAACCCGACTAGCCAAGCGTTCGATATCATAAACACCCTTGAGACTGTCCGTTAAATCGCTGCGCTCAAAGAAGTGGTCAAGAAAGACCTGCACCACCTCTTGCCGCTGGACGATTCGCTCCTTATCAATCAAGGGACGATGAATCCAAGACCGCAAGAGCCGCATACCCATAGCCGTTTTGGTTTCATCTAAAAGCCAGAAAAGACTGCCTTGCTTCTTGCCTGAACGGGCATTCTCAACCAAATCCAAACTAGCCTTGGTCGCATAATCCATCTGTAAGAAATCTTTGATTTCATAGCGGATAACTGGTTTGAGATGGTTCAATTCCCGCATCTGGGTCCGATGAACATACTGGAGGAGCTTACTAGCTGCCGCTTGCTCCACAGCTGCCAGTCGTGAATCCAATAAATGGATGTCCTCAAAACCTTCTTTCTCATAGGAAATCACCAGATTCATCTGACGACTTAGAATTTGTTCTTCTTCCTCAGGCAAGTCATAACCCAGAACTACTTCTCGCGCCTTGAGATTGCGAATTTCCCCACAAACCAATGTGAAATCCAATAGCCCCGTCACATAGAAATCACCTGTCACCAGATCCATATAAGCCAGACCAAACTGACTGCCATCACGGTCTATAGCAACCAAGAAATTGTTCTGACTGTCTGGCTTACTGCTATCAACGACCGTTCCAGGTGTGATGACCTGGACCACCTCTCGCTTGACAACTCCGACCGCTTGTTTGGGATCTTCCATCTGTTCTGCAATGGCAACTTTATAACCCTGTTCAATCAGAACATCGATATACTGCTGGGCAGAATGATAGGGGACACCCGCCATGGGTATCGGATTTTCTGCATTTTTATTCCGACTCGTTAAGGAAATTTCTAAAATCTGTGCTGCATTAATTGCATCTTCATAGAACAACTCGTAAAAATCACCCATTCGAAAAAGCAAAAAAGCATCTGGGTATTGTTTCTTAATATCCACATACTGTTGCATGCCGGGTGATAGCTTTTCTGTTGCCATTTTCCGTCTCTCCTTGCTAAAAATAAGTCTTGAGAGCAACTCCCAAGACCTTATTTATCTTTCATCAAATCTAGCAAACGATCTTCCATCAGCTTGGCAACGTGCTGGTCTCGACAAATAACCAATAAGGTATTAGCACCAGCAACCGTTCCTAAAATCCATTCATCCTTGTTTGCATCTACAATGTTTGCTAAGACTGCAGCTTCCCCAAGTTTGGTATGAAGTACCAAGGTGAACTCTGCTCTTGCAACACCTTCTAAATGATGAGACAAAAACTCAACTAAATCAATCTTATCTGTCTCATTTGCTAGTACATAATACACCATATCATTTTTCTTAACCTTGGTCAAGCCGATTTCACGCAAATCACGTGACAAAGTCGTTTGTGTCACATAAACATTACGAGCTTCTAAACGATCTTGAATCTCTTTTTGTGTCCCAAGTTTTTCTTCGGTGATCATCTTTTTAATCAATTGATGCCGTTCTCTTTTTCTCATATTATCCTCTTAAGTGAATATTTATAACAAGTTTTACATTTATTTTATAACTACATTATACCAAAAAAAATAGATAATTCAAAAAAATTCTTTTCTTTCTCAAAAAATGTAGTAAATTGTGTTAAAATAGTAAAAAAGCCCAAAAGGAGCCCTTATGAATACAAAAGAATTGATTGCTAGCGAGTTGGCTAGCGTCATTGATAGCCTGGACCAAGAGGCTATTTTAAATTTACTGGAAACACCTAAAAACTCAGAAATGGGAGACATCGCCTTCCCTGCCTTTTCTCTAGCAAAGGTCGAGCGTAAAGCTCCGCAAATGATTGCAGCAGATATTGCTGAAAAAATCAATAGTCAAGCCTTTGAAAAGGTTGTCGCTACTGGACCTTACGTTAACTTTTTCCTTGATAAATCTGCTATTTCGGCTCAGGTATTACAGGATGTTATCACTGAAAAAGATCACTATGCTGACCAAACCATTGGCAAGCAAGAAAATGTCGTTATCGATATGTCTAGTCCCAATATCGCAAAACCATTCTCTATTGGTCACCTGCGCTCAACGGTTATCGGAGATAGCTTGTCACATATTTTCCAAAAAATCGGCTATCAAACGGTCAAGGTCAACCATTTGGGAGACTGGGGCAAACAGTTTGGAATGTTAATCGTTGCCTACAAGAAATGGGGAAATGAGGAAGCCGTTAAAGCACATCCAATCGATGAACTTCTTAAACTCTACGTTCGCATCAATGCTGAAGCTGAAAAAGATCCTAGCTTGGATGAAGAAGCACGCGAATGGTTCCGCAAACTGGAAAATGGAGATGAGGAAGCCCTCGCTCTCTGGCAATGGTTCCGTGATGAAAGTTTAGTGGAATTCAACCGTCTTTACAATGAATTGCAAGTTGAATTTGACAGCTACAACGGAGAAGCCTTCTACAATGATAAGATGGATGCTGTTGTAGACATTCTCGCTGAAAAAGGACTTCTTGTTGAGTCAGAAGGGGCTCAAGTTGTCAATCTTGAGAAATATGGAATTGAACATCCAGCTCTTATCAAGAAATCTGATGGTGCAACTCTCTATATCACACGAGACTTGGCTGCAGCCCTCTACCGTAAAAACGAATACCAATTTGCAAAATCCATCTATGTTGTTGGTCAAGAGCAATCTGCCCACTTCAAACAACTCAAGGCAGTACTACAAGAGATGGGCTACGATTGGAGCCAAGACATTGTCCATGTTCCGTTTGGATTGGTAACAAAAGAAGGGAAAAAACTCTCTACTCGTAAAGGAAATGTCATCTTGCTAGAACCGACTATCGCTGAGGCTGTTAGTCGTGCCAAAGCCCAAATCGAAGCGAAAAATCCTGAGTTAGAAAATAAAGACCAGGTTGCCCACGCTGTTGGAGTTGGGGCTATCAAGTTCTATGATCTTAAGACCGACCGTACAAATGGATATGACTTCGACCTTGAAGCTATGGTATCCTTTGAAGGAGAAACTGGACCTTACGTTCAATACGCCTACGCTCGTATCCAATCTATCTTGCGCAAAGCCGATTTCAAACCAGATACAGCTAGCAACTATAGCCTGAATGATGCTGAAAGCTGGGAAATCATCAAGCTCATCCAAGACTTCCCACGTATTATCAATCGTGCAGCAGATAACTTTGAACCTTCTATCATTGCGAAATTTGCGATTGGTTTGGCTCAAGCATTTAACAAATATTATGCACATACACGTATCCTAGATGAAAGTCCTGAGCGCGACAGTCGTCTGGCCCTCAGCTACGCAACCGCAGTCGTCCTCAAAGAAGCTCTTCGTTTGCTCGGAGTAGAAGCGCCGGAGAAGATGTAAATCGCCAAAGTTACTTGATTGCGGAGCAATCTAAGTAACTAACGCCAAATCCTATTTGGACTTTGGCTAGGAGCTTCACTAGTAAAGAAACATAAATATTGTCGATTTATGTTTCTTTACGTCGTAACCAGTACGAGTTGCCTAAACGCTTCACTAATTCACCTAACCAAATAATATCGATTTGGCTAGGCTCATGTCGTAATCTTTTAATCACTTTATTGTAAAGCAATCTAATACTCAATGAAAATCAAAGAGCAAACTAGGAAGCTAGCCGCTTATATGCGGACTAGCTAACTGCTTCACTAGTCATGGCCCCTAAATATAATCGATTTAGAACCCATGACGTCGTAACTATGGTGATTTGGCTTGGTGCTTCACTAATTTACCAAACCAAATAATATCAATTTAGTTTAGGTTCTAATCTTTTAGATTACTTGAAAGCAATCTGAAAGATTGAGGCAAAATAACATTTATATTTTGTTCGGCCTTGTAGCTGTTCAATGAAATAATTTATTCACTTTTACTATTTCTTTATCACACTGGGAGATTCCTTATGAGCCAATATGCTTATATCCTCGTTGTACTTAGCTTGGTTTTCCTTTTTCTGCTCAATAAGTACGAGAAGGAAAGACTTCAAAGACTCTACCAAGAGCAACTCTTGAAGGACGAGACATTTAGGTCTGACATCAAAGAGAAAATTCACACGACTGAAAATATCAATGATGTCATTGCACATATCAATAAAACTTACCATCTGGGAATGTTGCTCTCAAAAGACGTCACAGATCAATTGAAATAATCAAAATCCGAGAAGCTTTCTTCTCGGATTTTTTAGGCTTACCATATTTTCCTTGGAGAAATTTCATTAACGCATGTAAAGTTTTCTGTAATTTTCTATATTTTTTCAAACTGGCCTTGCATTTCTTTTAAGTTTTTTTGTAGAATAGTAGCTATCTATTCAGATTATTCTGAAAATTCAAAAATAGGAGTGTTTATTATGTCACAAGTTACGTTATCAAACCAGTCAACCTGGGCAAGCAAACTAAAGGCAATGGGGCCAGGAATCCTAATGGCTTCTGCTGCCGTTGGAGGTTCTCACATTGTATCCTCTACTCAAGCTGGTGGTTCTTATGGTTGGTCACTACTCCTCTTGGTTATCTTGGCCAATGTTTTTAAATATCCATTTTTCCGTTTTGGTGCTGAATACACGGCTGATACGGGAAAGACTTTGGTCGAAGGTTATGCCGAAAAAGGGAAACTCTATCTCTGGATTTTCTTTATCCTCAATGTCTTTTCAGCTATGGTCAACACAGCTGGTGTTGCCATTCTGTGCTCAGCTATCATCGCCAGTGCCTTCCCAATGATCGGTCTTAGCATCACTCAATGGTCCCTTATCCTTGTTGCAGTCATTTGGGCTATGTTACTCTTTGGTGGCTACAAACTATTGGATGGTATGGCAAAATGGATCATGTCTGCTTTGACCATTGCAACAGTTCTTGCAGTTATCATTGCAGCAATTAAGCATCCAGAATACAGCTCTGATTTTGTCGAAAAGACACCTTGGCAAATGGCGGCCCTCCCTTTCATCGTTTCCCTCTTAGGATGGATGCCTGCTCCTATTGAAATTTCAGCCATCAATTCACTCTGGTCTGCTGAAAAGAAAAAGACTGTCAACTTTAATACAGAGGACGCCCTTTTCGACTTTAACGTTGGTTACATTGGAACTGCTATCCTAGCTGTATTCTTCGTGGCACTAGGAGCACTGATTCAGTATCCTACCGGGCAGGCAGTTGAAGCTGCTTCAGCCAAATACATCTCTCAATTTGTGGGTATGTATGCCTCTGTTCTTGGAGAATGGTCCCGTTATTTGATCACCTTTATCGCCTTTCTTTGTATCTTTGGAACGGTCATCACCGTTATCGATGGCTACTCTCGTGTCAATCAGGAATCCCTACGACTCTTGATTCGTCAAAAAGAGGATACTCGCAAATCTTTGAACATCTGGATGACCATTACCGCTATCATTGGTATCGTAATTATTAAATTCTTTGCTGGTCAAGTTTCCACCATGCTTCGCTTTGCCATGATCGGTTCTTTCCTGACAACACCATTCTTCGCTCTTTTGAACTATGTATTGGTGACACGTGAGAATAAAAATCTTCCTTCTTGGCTAAAACTCCTCGCTATCGCAGGATTGATTTTCCTCTTTGGCTTTGCTATTTTCTTTATCTATGCACTTGCCATCGGAAAAGCAGGATAGTTTTATAAAATGGCACCCTTACGGGGTGCTTTTTGCATACACGAAAAGCAGTTGAAAATCTCAACTGCCCCTCAGTACTACTTTATTTTTCTGTTTCTAACTCATACAAGTCCGCGATAATTGCTGCGACTTTTTTAATATCTCCCAGCATACCACGCATTTCAAAGTCTGCTAAGACCGGGAAGCCAAAGCGCTGGCTATACTGCTTGGCTGTCAGACAGTATTGATTGTTAAAATTGCGATTACCAGATCCCACCACCCCAAAACACTTACTGGCATTGTCTCCATAGGCGATAAAATCACCCACTGGAGTCGTTAGGATCTCAACATCGCCGTTATCGACACCATTTCCACCTTCTAGATAGGTTGGTAAAAAGGCGACATAGGGGTGATCCATCTCAAAGAAATCTTTCCCTTCCTTGACCAAATCCTTGATATGGATCTTTTGGACCTCAATCCCTTCGTGCTGGGACAAGAGATAGTCCTTGAGTCGGGTTACAAAACTCTCTGTATTCCCGCTCAAACTGATATAAACTAAGGATATTTTTTTCATATTGACCTCGATTTTTATTTTTGGATATTAAAAGAACTACCAAGATTGTAACTTGATAGTTCTCTTTTGTCAATACTTAGGCAACTTCTTCTGCTTCGACTTCTTCGGCCAAATCTTTTTGTTGGCGCCACATCTTGTAAAAGACTAAGGCTAAAAAGAGGACATTAATGATGATAAACAAAATATTCGTTCCTTGTGCTAATGCTCCCATTCCTAAGCCGAGAGTAGTATCTTTGATTAATTGAACCGCATCTTGAACGTTCATATAGCTATAAACCAAACCAACAATCGCTAGTAGAACATAGCCAATATAAGCATAGTTTGCGAATTGCACATTTTTACGTACGAGAAATACAAAGGCTACTACAACTAAAATTGCAGATAAAACAATCAACAACGTATTAAAAATAGAGTGCGATGACGCTGTTACTTGGTAAGTATAGTTAACCGTGTCTTCTATTTGCTGAGCAGTAAGGGACCCACTATTAGATAGGCTTGTACGAAGCACATCTTTACTTGGCAATGGACTCAAGATTCCAAACAATGACATAGATGAAATGAGGGCTGATAGGACTAACAAAACCCAAAGATAAATAGGATTCTTTTTCATGTTTTCCTCCATAAGATATTTTGAACATTATAGCATTTTTTGTACAGGAATACAACTTTTACAAGCTGGTTTCAACTTGTTTCCGATAAGCTTTCGGTGATTTTCCGCACAATTTACGGAAAACCTTATAGAAATATCCAACATTACTGTAGCCAACTGCATAGCAAATATCTTCGATACTATCACTGGTCGAAAGTAAGAGTTGCTGCGCTGCCTTAATTCGCTGTTTATTGAGCAATTCCGCAAAGGTTGAGTTGGTTTCCCTCTTGATCAGCTGACCGAGATAGACAGGATTGATAAAGAGATCCTTGCTAATATCCTTAAGTGAGAGCTCTTTCTGATAATCACGCCCAATCACCTCCAGAACGCTCACCACATTTTCATTCATGCGGTACTGGCCAAAGAACTTGGTCAAGGTTTCTTTGATATAGGCAACCAATTCTTCAAAGGTGTTAATGGCATGGATAGCTTTGACAATCTCGGTCATATCATCTGCTTTTAGGTGTTCAAATAAATGAAAGACATCCATGACAAACTGAGTGAAGAGCTGCTTTGTGATGGCTACGCGCGGGGTATTCTTCAAAACAACCTTCTCTAGCAGGGTTAATTCTTCGATGATTTGATTGATATTCCCTTGGATAATCACCCGATAAATCGGCTCATAATAAGAAAACAAACTCTCGGATTTTTCTAGATTAACTGAACCGTAGAAGAGGGCTTTTTCAGCGTTGATCTTCCAATTCTCAAAGGACTGCTGGTAAGGTGCTTCAAATGGTGTCACGACGATGCCATCGAGCGGTTGATCAGATATGAAAATCTGCCAGTCTTGTCCCAAAACATAGTAAGGAATGGTAAAAGAGCCCTGCTTTTCCTTGGAAAGACCAATCCACCAGCTGTCTTTACCTGACAGGTAGTTCGTAAATCCTGTCTCATCCAATTCTTGACTGAGGGTCTGACTTTGCTCCACCTTTTCCTGAAGATGTTGCGCAATCTTTTCTAATAAATTGCCCAACTCCACCTTGTCTACTGGCTTGACCAGATAATCCACGACACTAAGGTTCATGGCTTTTTTAACGTAGTCAAACTCCTGATAACCAGACAGCAAGATATAATAGGTATCTGGAAGTAGCTCTTTCATTTCCCTAATCATCTCAAGTCCGGTCTTATCTGGCATATTGACATCGGAAATGACCACATCTACTGGATTTTTCTTAACATAGTCCAAAGCATCATCTGCGTGATTAGCTGTTGCGACGACTTGCATATCCCATTTTTCAAAGGGGATTAATCGCTTGAGCCCCTCTGTCACCATGTACTCATCGTCTACTAATAAAACTTTATACATTTCTACCCTTTCTATTCATCCTGGATAGTGATATGGTAACGAACACCTTCTTGTTCAGCTGACTCTACACTGATTTGGTAGCAATCCCCAAAGTAGAGAACAAAGCGTTCGTGTACATTTACTATTCCAATTGATTGCCGCTCTCCACTATAGCTTGCCTCGTGTTCAAAACTTCTCTGAGCTAATTTTTCTTGCAAGCTAGCTAGTTTCTCAGCGGGCATTCCCCGACCATTGTCTTCCACTAGGATTTCAACGAAGCCTTGGCCCTTCAAGGCTTTGATACTGATGACATTATCCGTTCTGCGATGGTCAACACCATGGGCAAAGTAGTTTTCTACTAATGGTTGGAGTGTAAATTTTGGAATCCTCATTTCTTCCAATTCTGGTGCAATCTTGAAACCATAGGCAATGGATTTAGGATAACGCACCATACAGAGATAGCTATATTTTCGGCAAAATTCCAACTCCTGCTTCAAGGTCGTTTCCCGCTCGTCGGAGATATTGTTGCGTAACAAGCTACTAAATTCATAGATAATATCTGCCAATTCATCCTGACTTTCCATAACGGCATACATCCGTAAAAACTCCAGAGTATTGTACATAAAGTGAGGATTGATTTGAGCCTGCAGGGCTCGCATATTGGCATCTTTTTGACTGAGCTCTAGCTGATAGATATCGTGGATATTTTTTTCCAGGCGATTCAACATATCATTGGTTGTTTCTGCAATGAGAAGCAACTCTTGGTCTTTTTCAGAGGTATCGATTCGAAGGCCTTCTTCCCCTTGAGCAATCACCTCGATCGAATCTACTAGGTCTACGACCTGCTTTTGGTAATTTGAAAAAGTCTGTCTAAGGGTCACGTACAAAATGATGATAAAGAGAATACTTAGCCCAATAATGACAGCTGAACTCGTCAAAGTTCCTGTAAGAACAAAATTTTTAGGAACAGCAACTCGAACCTGATAACCGTGAGAGGTGACACCTACAAACCAGTTTTCTCTCTCGGCTGAGACCTTCTCCCCAATATGGAACATCTCAGTCTCAAAAGGCGAAGTTACTGTTACAGCCATTGGGATATGACCCCGAGTATTGTCAATAGCGCCATGTAAAACATCTGGGGATAGGGAGATATAAATCACTCCTAAATCCTTGTCAGACACAGGATCGGAAACAGGAATGGCAAAACTATTGGCTGTTGGCTTAAAATCCTCCGCAGGAACTTTCTCTCCACTTCGTTTTTCTCTAGTCGAAACATACACTTCCTTGTAGTCCTGAAGAACAATGGCCACTCCAGTCACAAAATCATTCCGAACATAGAGGTCATCAATATTTTCATACAGGGAAACCGAGATATAAGGTGAAGTTTTACGCTCTAATTGCCAATAGAAGTAGTCTGGTGTGCTGAGACTGAAATACTTGTAAATTCCTTCGATGCGGGCCTGATTTTCAACCAAAGACTGAGCAAGTTGGGTTGACTCTCTGTGATAATATTCCACTTCACTCACTGTCCGAGTGGTCACACGTTCTGCAACCCGTTGGGCCTCTTTCTCACGCGAGTCCCAGTCAGCATACGATAGCATAATCGCAAAACTGGCAATGACCACGATCATGACCAAACTATAAATCCGTAAAAGAGAGTGAAGCCAGAACTGCTTCATTCTATTTTGTCGCCAATTTTTCATGGATACTTTCATAAATAGGTTCCAACATATCACTGATAAAGAAATGCCACATTCCAATTCCTACAAAAAAGAGCAAGGCAGGCATATAATAACCAACTCCTACAAGGAGAGCGGACCCGAGTAAAACCTTGGCAATCGCAGGTAGGCTCATAAAAATCCCGATAAGGGATAGTTTCAAGGTATTTTGGTAGGATAAATCAAAGTAGACCTGAAGTTTCAAGGAAACAGTATAGGCTAGAAAGACAAGAGCAACTACAAGGACATTGAGAAAGGTCGCCAAGAGGTGGAAAATCGTCTGGTGGGGCAATTGAACTAGAAGATACAAACCATAAACTAGGACAAGATCCACAAACACAAAACTATAGAAAGCCAGATTACTCTTGACAAAATTGCTCTTATACAATTCCCAAGCTTCCTTCAAATGGTATGCTCGATAGGTATAACCATGCTCCCCATACAAACTCATCAGGGTAGCACTAGCTGGGGCCAAACCAAAGATCACTCCTCCTGCTAGTGTTAATAGCCAGAAATAAGCCGTCGCAATCATTCCCAAAAAGATACGATTAAAGACGAATTCTAGAAATTTTCCCATACTACTCTCCTTAAACTAACAATGTAACTATTATATCATATTTCAAACGTTTTCAAAAATATAGAACTCCCATTTACAATCCTCAAAAAGCGTGATACAATTGGTTTTGTTAATTCGTATCAAGGAGATTCTCATGAAGAAAAATATCTTAACCACCCTCTTGGCCGCCGTCCTCTACTTTCTCTGTGTAGGGATTGGAGTCTTCCTAGGACACCTGGTCGACCAAACAGGCAATATGTTCTACGCACCTGCCTTTTCTGCCCTTGTCGGTGGCAGTGTCTATATGCTTCTTTTGACGAAAGTCCCTCGTTTTGGCGCTATTACGACTCTAGGTCTTTTTATGGCACTTTTTTTCCTAGCTAGTAAGCATGGCGCTGGTGCCTTTCTCCCAGGACTCGCCTGTGGTCTTGCAGCAGATGCCATCGCTCGTCTCGGCCACTACAGAGACCGAATCAAAAACACCCTCTCCTTCCTCGTCTTTGCTTTTAGCACAAGTGGCCCTATCTTCCTCATGTGGATCCGTCCCAAAGCTTACGTGGCCACCTTACTTGCACGTGGGAAATCCCAAGAATACATTGACCGTATCATGGTCGCTCCAGAGTTGGACAAAATTTTTCTCTTTGTCGCAAGCATTCTCCTTTGTGCCTTGATTGGTGCTTTGCTTGGACAAGCCATTAGTAAAAAGTTTACACACAAGATCTAATCACTAAAAAAGAGCCCTTCGGCTCTTTTTATTTATGACTCAATTTCTTGGTCAAGAAATCTCCCAAGAACTGGATCGTAAAGATAATCAAGATGATAATGATAGTCGCCAAGATGGTCACATCGTGATTGTAGCGATTGAATCCATAGGCAATGGCTACGTTACCGATACCACCAGCACCAACTGCTCCCGCCATAGCTGTTTCCCCAACAAGGGAAATCAAGGTCACAGTCGTCACACGAATCAAATCTGGAAGACCTTCGGATAGGTATACCCCAACGATATCCCAGAAGGTCGCTCCGCTCGCTTGAGCCGCCTCAATGACACCGCCATCCAGCTCAGCCAAGACAACCTGCACCTGACGGGCAAAGAAGGCAAAGACTGCAAATGAAAGTGGCACAAGGGCTGCATTTGGACCGATACTAGTCTTGACGATCAAGTGAGAAAGTGGCGACATGATTGCCAAGAGGATGATAAATGGTACCGCACGGAAAATAGAGGTAATCTTGTCTAAAATCCAGAAGATAACCTTATTTTCCAAGACACCGCCTGGCGCTGTCAAGACGAGGAAGAGACCTGCCACCAGCCCCAAGAACCCTCCGATAATAAAGGAAAGAACTGTCATATAAAGAGTTAGGTAAATGGCTGTTCCCCAGCCTGCCTGACCAGCCCAGCCCATCTTGTAGACATTTGGTAAGTAAGTTTGAATCAACTCTGTCATTTTACTGTCCTCCCTTCAATACTTTTAACTGCACACCAGCCTGACGAATGGCATCTTGAGCACCTACTAGCGCTGCTTTTTCCCCTGACAAGACCACAACCAATTCTCCAACAGGAGTGCCATCGAGAATTTCGATATTTCCATAGAGGATATTGGCCGTTACTTGGTAATGTTTGTACAATTCATTCAAAAGTGGTTCGTCTGTCGAAGCCCCTGCATACTTGAGCTGCACTAAAATACTGTTCTCAGATAAATGTTCTACGATTTCTTGCTTCTCAATCTTAACCATGGCTTCGTCAATACCTGTTGCAGTAGAGATGAAGTCTTGAGTCAAAGGTTGTTTAGGGTCTGAAAAGATTTCAAGGACACTACCCTCTTCAATCAAACGCCCATCCTGCATAACTGCCACACGGTTGGCAATGTCTTTGACAATCTGCATTTCGTGTGTAATCAGGACAACGGTCAAGCCTAATTTTTGGTTCAAATCTTGCAACAAGGCCAAAATCTGCTTGGTTGTCTTAGGGTCGAGGGCAGACGTTGACTCGTCTGAAATCAAAATTTTTGGATCATTTGCCAAGGCACGCGCAATGGCCACACGCTGTTTTTGCCCTCCAGATAGTTGTGAAGGGTAGTTTTCAGCACGATCCGCCAAGCCAACCAAGTCCAATAACTTAGCTACTTTGGCTTTCTTTTCTTCCTTGCTGAGTCCAGAGTGTTTGAGGGCAAAGGCCACATTTTCCTCTGCTGTCTTTTGACTCATCAGATTAAAGTGCTGGAAAATCATCCCGATATCTTGACGCTTACGGCGCAACTGCTCTGCTGTCAAGGTCACTCTGCCATCAAAGATTACATCGTCGTCAATGGTAATTTTCCCTGCAGATGGCTTTTGCAAGAGGTTAATCACCCGTACAAGGGTTGATTTCCCCGCTCCAGAATACCCAACGATTCCGTAGATATCCCCTTCTTGGATGTGAATGGTCACATCCTTGACCGCTGTGATGGTTCTCTTCTTTTGGTGAAAAGTCACATCGATCTGATCTAACTTGATAATATCTCTACTCATAGCTTCTAATCAGCTCCTCTACTAATTCAATATGGGTGTAGTAATCGGCGATTCGCACATTTTCATCTCCACCGTGGTCTCGGCTATTGGCATTTCCTAGACCGAAGGCCACCATGGGTACCTCTAAGGCATCAAAGACCGTATGCATGGGCCCTGTCCCCGCTGTGGTCGGCAAGACTGAAACGCCCTGTGGATAGAATTTCTTGGCCAACTCGATCACATTGAGAATGGCTGGTGCGCTCATATCGCTTCGATAGCTCATCTCTCCCAAGGTATAGTATAATTCTACCTTATCAAAGCCATTTTTGTCTAGCTGTTTCCGAATTTTTTCCAGAACATCATGCGGTTCTAGGCCAGGAACCAAACGAACCTCTAGCTTAGCACTGGCTTCTGCTGGCAAAATCGTTTTAACCCCTTGCCCTTGATAACCTGACTGAATCCCTTCGATATTAAGGGCTGGCTCGAAAAAGAAACGTTTTAGAAAGGCTGCACGTTCCTCTTGTAAGAGAGGCAATTCCAAGCCATAAATGCGACTGATTTCCTCAGGATTGCGTTGGGCGTAAGTATCCACCAAGGCTAGTTCTCGTTCATTTGGCCCTTGAACATCCTCGTACAAGCCTTCTACTAAGATACGTCCATCTGCTGCACGTAGACTACTTAAGGCCTGGATAAGATACCATGGCGCTGACTCCACGACACCACCATAACTCGAGTGGATATCCACATCCGCACTTTTTACCTTGGCATCAAAGGTCACAATTCCCTTGTTTCCGCCAGAGATTTCCAGCTGTTCCAAGGCGTTCTTGGTCCCTTGTTCCCAGACTAGCAAGTCCGCTCCACGAAGTTTGTCTGCGTGTTTCTCTAAATACTTATCTAGATCCATGGAAGCAGATTCCTCTGCCCCTTCCATGATAAAGCTGATATTGACAGGGAGGTCATCGTGGTGCTGCATATACTTTCTCAAAGCACTCAAACGAGCTGTGATGTGGCCTTTGTCGTCGTCAACACCACGTCCATACATAAAACCATTGCGCACAGAAAGGGTAAAAGGATCCTCTGTCCATACTTGGTCGCCATCCGCTGGCACGGTGTCATAGTGATTATAGAAGATCAAGGTCTTGGCATCTGGACGCGAACTCTTGAAATGCGCCATGACAAAGGGCGCCGTGTAAGTCTCATCAATCTCCACTTCAGCCCCTACTCGCTTGAAAATCTCACCCAGATAGTTTGCGACTTCCTTTAGTCCAACCTGCTGGGCAAAGACTGATTTCTTGGAAATTAAGGTGCGCAAGACTTCAAAATAATGTTGAGCAACATGATCCTTTTCAAATTTTTCAATCTGTTCTTGTTCGCTAGGAAAAACCATTTTTTCTCTCTTTCTACTACATACTTGCGTCTCTGGAACGACCACAAGTGCCTCTTTAAAATCAACTCTCTATACAAAAGCAAGAGGTGGAAACTCTCTCCCACCTCCCTGTGTCTTATTACCAAACTGGTTGGTCCAAACCGTCTGATGTTTCTTCGATAACTTTTTTCACTTCATCAGTGTGGTAAGCTGCGATAATTTTCTTGATGGCATCAGCCTTAGGTGATGATTCCCAATCTTTTTTCGCAACAATGATGTTGTACCATTGTTTTGAGTTTTCATCAGCTTGTTCTTTGAAGAGTGCTTTCTTGTAGTCCAATTTTGCTTCTGTAACGAAGGTATTGTTTACAACGGCAGCATCAACTGATGACAATGAACGAGCTGTTTGGCTAGCGTCCAATTCAGTAATCTTCAAGTTCTTTGGATTTTCTGTGATGTTAGCAACTGTTGCAAGGGCAGTTCCAGAAACATCCAATTTGATCAAACCAGCTGATTGAAGCAAGTAAAGCGCACGGCTTTCGTTTGTTGCATCGTTTGGTACGGCGATTTCACCGTTATCTGGGATTTCTTCCACTTTAGTGTACTTGTTTTCTTCCCCATTTTTACCTGAGTAAAGACGGATTGGTGAGATGTAGGTATCTGCAATCGCTACAAGGTCTTTCCCGTTTTCTTTGTTCCAGTTGTTCAAGAAGTTGTAGTGTTGGAAGGCGTTCAAGTCTACCTCGCCATCAGCAGTTGCCTTGTTTGGTTGTGAATAGTCTGTGAACTCTGTGAATTCCAATTTAATTCCATCTTTTTCAACCAATTCTTGGATTTTATCCCAACGCGCTTCTTCAGAACCGCTACGGTTAACTGTTGCAATTTTGACAACTGTTTCGTTGTCTGCTTTCTTTTCTGAATTTCCGCAAGCTGCAAGAGTCAAACCTGCGACTGTAGCAAGAGCTGCTACACCGAGCCATTTTTTAATTTTCATGATTCTATCTCCTTTAAAAATAATACCGTAATAGTATCTCATACTTTATTTGATTTAGCAAATTGTTATTAGATAGGCAGACATATAGTTTGAAACTATATACCTAAAAATTGAGAAATCATCCGCCTTTCTCAGACTGGATGATTTCATACGACTATTTAATATCAGCTTCTGCTGGGAGGTAAGTGTCCCCGAAGAACTGTTTAGACAATTTTTCAAGAGTTCCGTCTTTGTAGAGTTCTTGGATACGTTTGTCTACAAATGATTTCAACTCATCTTGACCTTTAGCAAGAAGTGGGTAAACGTAAGGTTGTTGGTCGCTTGGAAGTTCGATGACTTTCAAGTTGTCCAAACCTTGGTTCTTGATAACTGTTTCAACACCAATTTTATCGAAGATCTTGTAGTCAAACTGACCATCGCTCAAACGAGACATGATTTGTTGGAAATCAGCCTTGGTATAGTTAAGAACAGTTGGATTGTCTGCGTGTTGTTTGTTATAATCTTCTAGCTGTTTAGCTGATGTTGTCCCTTGAACAACCTCAGTAGACTTGCCTCCGATATCATCAAGTGATTTGATGCTGTCGTCGTCTTTCTTCACAACGAGAACGTTAGGGTTTTTAGCAGTTGGTGCTGCATAAAGGTACTTTTCAGCACGTTCTTTGGTATAGCTGATATTGTTCACAGCCATTTGGTAGCGATCGCTATCAAGGCCTGCAAAGACACCTGACCACTCTGTCTTTTCAAACTTGACATCGTATTTGTCAGAGTCTTTAAAGATAGCACGGACTACTTCAATCTCATAACCAGTCAACTCGCCATTTTCTTCGTAGTTAAATGGTTTTGGTGAAGCATTGGTTGCAACGATAATTTCTTTCTTACCAGATGCTGCTTCGCTAGTTGCAGTATCTTTCTTATCTCCGCCTGAGCAAGCTGCTAGTACACCTGCGGCAACAAGTCCTAGAGCAGCAAGAGATGAATATTTGACGATTTTTTTCATGTCATTTCCTCCAAAATAGAATACTTTACTATCTTAACAGAAAATATTTTTTTTTGCCATTATATGATATCTATCTCGGTGATAGGTTTTTTTTATGGCTGATTTAAAAGACCAGACGCAAGACTGCAATCAAGACCACTCCAAAAAGAACCGTACCCACTAGATTGCGGTAGCGAAAGGCTATCCAAGCCGTTGGAAAGACTGCTAAAAAGTCCAGCCATTTGATCTGGGGAAGGCTGCCAACCTTTCCAGTCACTACGCTTGAAAGGATCAAGGCAAAAATAATGGAAACAGGCAAAAACTTCAAAAACCGCTCGACGATAGCTGGCAACCCCTTGTACTTGACCAAGATGAAAGGAATCATACGAGGTATCCAGGTCACTAGGCCTGAAAAGATAACGGCTAACAAAAGATATTTACTGACCATCTAAGACCACCCCCATAGTACAACCTAGCAAGGTCGCAAACAGAACAGCTAGCGATTGAGACACCACTGTCAAGAGCAAAAAGAAGGACACCGCAACAACGGCTAGGATCAGCAGCAGATTGCGGACAGGGACCCGTCTTTGCATAATCTGAAATTGCGAAGTAAAAATCCCGATAAACATCCCAACAAGGGCAAAGTCTAATCCAAAGACTTCAGGATTTGGCAGAAGCCCACCTAAAGCTGTCCCCGCCACTGTCCCAATAAACCAGGCTACATAACTATTGAGATTGTTCCCGTGCATCCACATGGGATGGACTTTATCTGTATGGGCTAATTCTCCCATCAAAACCCCATAGGTCTCATCTGTCAGGAGACTGGACATGCCGATATTTTGCCAGAGACTAGTATGACGGAAATAAGTCGATGCATGCAGGCTCAGCAAAAAGAGTCGCAAGTTGATCAAAAAGACCGTCATAGCAATAGCTGCCACAGGCGCTTGGACCGCAATCAGTGCCAACATGGCAAACTGGGCGCTCCCAGCATAAACAAAGAGGCTCATCAAGCCCATCTCAACAGGTGTCACATAGGGCGCACCGATAATCCCACAAGCCAGACCAATGCTGACATAGCCAAGGGCAGTCGGCATGGCCGCCTGAACACCTTCCCAAAATCCTTTTTCTTTCATCCTTCTCCTCATATTCTCTCCAATTGAGGCTGTTCATCATCACAGCCACAGCACGGACTATTATAACATATTCAAAGAAGAGAAAAAAGTTTCGGATTCGAAACCTATTGCCAGAAAAAGTGCTGAAGAGGAAGCATCATGGATACATGAGAAATTGATCCACTCGGATAGTATACTTATCGGTTTCTGTGTCTGTAGCATATTTATTTTCTGTTGGATAGACATCCACCCAGAGTTCCCACTGTTGTCCTTTTAACTTGACCTTGTAGCGATAACCGTCATCATAGAGTCCTACTGTATCAGTTGTCATGGACTGGTAATCTGGGAGTTCTTCCAGTTCTTTTTTTACAGTCTGGGATAGATTGTTAAGCACTACTTTCTGCTCCACCTTTGAAGTTACAGGAATATGGACTGCCGCTTCTTCCAAACGATGCGATTTTGAAAATGTAAAGGTTGCTAGACCAGTATAGCCTTTCAAAGTAATCTGCTCATAGTGATAGAAAAGGCGACCTGTTTTATAGAAATACGGGTCTTCTGCACGCCAGGTATCGCGATAGGCCGTTTCCTTTTCTTCCTCCACCTCGCTTGCCTTTCCAAATCTTTCTTCAACAGATTTAGGAGACATACCGAACGAAAGGGATTCAAACAAGACCAGTTGTGTTTTTTTGATATTCTGGCAAGCTGATAAAAGCATGAGTAAAACTCCAAGAGCCAGCAGACTACTGATTATTTTTGTAAATTTCATATTTCTACTATACAAAAAAAGTCTATGATTGACAAACTTTGATAGAGTCGGATTCCGTGGTTAAATTCTAAAATTACTTTTTCATTTAAGGTAACAAGGAATTGAACAAGAACCATTATTAGATATTGGAGATAAGAAAAAGACTGGAGCGCCAGCCTTATCATATGAACAAAAATTAAATCAAAGTTCCCTACTAAATGCTCTCACGAATATTCAAGAGCATGACAAATGCGGTTAGGAGTAATAGCAATAGAATAAAGCTGACCGCTAAGGTCCCAAAACTTGTAGCAATCGTTACGAAAACGATTGTGAATAGACTTGGTAAGACAACCGTAATAGCACCAATAGAGGATTGAACCGCTCCCATTGACTCCTCAGGTATTTGTTTAAAGACGAGTTCTTGCAATCTAGGAGAGAGTACCCCTGCGATGAAGGCATCCAAGGAGCTGAAAAGCAGAATCAAACCAAAATGAACTGTGGCAAATCCTACTAGAAGGAGTAACTGGATGACGACCGAAGCGTATAGAGCTGTTTTTATAGAAATCGTATTTTTCAGATAGCCACTTACAAGGCTTCCGACAATAAGTGCTAATAATTCTAGTGTTGATAACAAAGCGAGTGATTGACCAGTTTGTAAATTCAAAAACGGTTGGTTTCTTAAAAAAAGAGTCGAAATAGGAACAGTGACATTGATCACAGCTTGGCTGATAGAGACGATAAATAAAATGAAGATTACTCTATCCATATTCCAGATCAATTTCGATGATTGGAACAAATGCTGGCAAAACGATTTTATAGAAAGACCTTCTTGATAGCTAATTGTTTTTTCAACTTTCAAAAGATCATTTTTTATGAGAAGAATACCTACAAATGCTATCAGAAACGTCAGAGCGTTTAGCAAGGAAATGAACTGAATGGAAAGAATTCCTAGTAAAATCCCTCCTAGAATATTACTGATTGTCCGAACTAAACTAACTGTTGATTGTTTAAAGCCAATGGCTTCTGTCAGATGTTCTTTCCCAATGATTCTTATAAAAATAGGAGTTAGCATGGCTCCTGAAAAGTAACTCAATGTATCCGACAAGAGGTTCATTAAACAAATAAAGAATACGAGCCATAAGGAAAAGGACTGCCCTGAAAGCGAAAGTGCCACTATAGAATAAAGGACAAATTTGACAAAACTAATAACCGTATACTTTAGAACACGATGATGTTGAAAGTCAGCCAAAACTCCCATAAAGATTTGCAGAACTTGAGGAACAGTCTCTGAAATCGTAATGAGTAAAATCGCCAAGGGGGCAAACGAAGCATCTGCCACATAATTCAAAAAAGCAAGATAAAAAATCGTATCCCCAACCGTTGAGATCCACTGGTTGATGGTTAATTGCCTAAAATCTCTATTTTGAATAAATACTTTCATCGCAACTCCTTTTTGAGTTCAAATGGGAAGTTCTCCCCAAGGATAGACCGATATTGCTGAGCACCTAAAATTACAGCAACGGTAAAATTTGACCAATGCCATTGTAGACTATATGCAGTCCAATAGGCCAATAAATGGACTTGGTTACTCTAAATAAAACTGCAAATATGAGACCGCCACCCATATATACGAAAAAGTCTGTCAAGACCCAACCGTGATTACTAATGTGCAAGATTCCAAACAAAGTAGCAGATCCAAGCACATCCAGTCCCCATTTCTTTCCTTTTTCCAGAGCGGTCATCACCAATCCACGATAAATCATCTCTTCAAAAATGGGACCTGCAATCACAGGATAGAAAAAATACATCAAAAATGCTGTAGCTCCTGTAAAAGTAGGGACATCCAGTTGATAAGCAATTTCATTTTTGGTAGATGGGAAAAGATAAAATGTGACGAAATTCCAAATAACAAAAGCAAGAAGAGCTAAAAAGGAATAAAAAAGATAGGAACCTCTAAATTTTCGACTGTTAATTTTCTGCCATTTACCTGACCAAACCATAACAGTAATAGCAAGCAAAACCACAAGAAAATTCAACAGCATATCCGACAAATAATAGGAAAAGTCGGATAGACCAGCAGCAAGATCGCTATGTAAAAGCAAACGAATGAAGAACTGGTCAGCAATGACAAGTAGAATAGTTACAAACAAGTAGTAGCGTGAGATTATCTTTTTCATTTTATTTTCTCCTATACTATGAAATAAAGACAGTATAACACGAAAAATGCCCTATTTTAGAAAATCGCATATTTGACATTTTTTCTTATAGAAATTTCATTTTTGCGATCGTTTGTTAATCGATAAGGTCTTTATATTGCTGTAAGCGTAGTTCAAAAAGAGCTGTTAATTGGGGATTTTCTAATACTTGCAGAGATTGGATAAATTTTTCAATCTCTTTTTGATTGCTTCCCTTGGTTTGAAGGAAAATGCTCAATTTCTTTAAAAATTGCCATGATACTTTCTCAAAAACATCGTATGGTCGGAGCATACTCTCCAACTCAGCTTCAAAAATTGGAATATAGGAAAAAAGTTTGCGCTCCATGAGCTCTGAGATGATATTTAACAGCCCTTGTTTCATATACAATCGATTGTGTACTAACTCTTTAAATTCCTTGGATTTTTCAAGTAAAGAGGTGGATAAAAAGATTAGATCTTGGTTGCTCAAGAAGGGCATGGTATTGCAAAAAATATAGAGTTCAAACCAGGTCCAAGACTCAATAGCATAGAGATAAGTAGTTAAAAACTCGCTATCCTCCTCTTCTAGCAGATAGTTTTTATCCAAGGAATGAATGGCATCTTTAATCACAATAGCGTTCAAACGACGATAGGTCTGCGCCATCTGTTCTTGCTCGACCTCCTCTAATAATTGCTCTAAGCCTGCTATATCTTGATGGGCAAAACGATCCACAACCTTTCGACCAATTCGCATATGTGGTGATTCTTGATAGTTGTTAAGCTTGTGTCCAAACTCATCAAAGGTCACATTTATCGCTTGGATAGCTAGAATCAGCTTATCTGCAGACAGCATAGACTGCCCTAGTTCAAACTTGGATAGCTGGGATGCTGTCAGACCCTCACAAGCCACATCTGACTGCTTGAGCCTTCTCGCCAGCCGCAATTCCTTGTAAAATTCTCCCAATTCCATTCTCTCAATCATCTGACCACCTCCTAATTTTTACATATTATATCATCATTTTTACAGATTTGTCAAAATATTCTGACATTTTCCGGAGTAAAAAAGCCAGTTCAAAACTGACTCTTTATTCTATGGTATCAAAGGCGAGGCTTGGTTTGGCGTTGAGGTCCAAGTCTGCAAAGTTTTCTTTATTCCACTCGCTGACGCTGGCATAGGCAATCATACCTGCATTGTCTCCGCAAAGGCGCAGGGGTGGGATGATGACCTTGACATCTGTGATTTCAGCTGCTAGGCGTTCTCTGAGCCCTTTATTAGCTGCCACGCCACCAGCCACGACCAGAGTTTTAACAGGGTATTTTCCCAAGGCCTTCTTGGTTTTGGCCATAAGAATATCCATGACTGCTGCTTGGAAAGATGCTGACAGGTCTTCCTTGGACAAACTCTCTCCCTTTTGCTCGGCATTGTGGTGAAGATTGATAAAGGCAGACTTCAAACCTGAGAATGAAAACTCTAGATTGTCCTCCTTAATCATGGCACGAGGGAAATCATAAATATCCTGCCCCTGATGAGCTAGCTCATCAATCTCGCGACCTGCTGGATAGGTCAATCCCATGACACGGCCAACCTTATCATAGGCCTCACCAACCGCATCGTCTCGTGTCTCCCCAACAATCTTATAATCACCAGCCTCGGAAACATAGACCAACTCCGTGTGCCCACCACTGACCAAGAGGGCTAGCAAGGGAAACTCCAAAGGCTCGACGCTCTGAGCTGCCATGAGGTGGCCCGCCATGTGATTCACGGGGATCAGCGGAAGTCCATGTGCCCAAGCAAAGGCCTTAGCAGCTGATAAACCAACTAGTAAGGCTCCAACCAAGCCTGGTCCATAAGTAACGGCCACGGCTGTTACGTCCTCTTCGGTAATTCCTGCTTCTGCTAGAGCCTCCTCGATACAGGCTGTAATGACCTCTACATGGTGACGACTAGCTACTTCTGGCACTACGCCCCCAAAACGTTTGTGGCTCTCAATTTGACTAGCAATGACATTGGACAAGAGCTGGTCGTCGTTTTTTAAGACAGCGACACTGGTCTCGTCACAGGATGTCTCAAATGCTAAAATATATCTATCCTTCATCTATTTCTCTCTTCATGATGATGGCGTCCTCGACTGGGTCATGGTAGTAGGCCTTTCGCTCAGCGATGACCGCCATCTTTTCTTTCTTGTAAAATGCTTGCGCTCGGTGATTTGACTTTCTGACTTCGAGGAAAATCTCCTTGTCTGTCGGCAATGTTGCAAACAAGGCTGATGCTATTTCCTGTCCTTGATAGGCTTTCTTGACAGCGATTTGCAGGACTTCTGCCTCAAAGAGATTCTCCTGCACAGCTAGAAATCCAATCACTTCTGTTCCATCATAAGCTAGAGCGTACCAAGTTTGGTCTTGGGACAGGTCTGCTTGGATTTGTTCCAGCGTCCAAGGACTGACTGGGTAAACATCTGCCATGACAGCGTAGATGGTTTTAGCTAGTTCAGGCTGTTTTTGGATTCGTTTGATTTCTATCATAGGCGTTTAATGTAAGACCCGCCAGACTCGGTATGGTTCTTGAGCCAGTTTTCCTCAGCTTCAACACGTTTGAGGTAATTTGGCACAAAGTCGTGCAAGGAGTCTGCTTCCTCGTCCCAGGCCCAAAGAGCTAGATTAGCTGCATTTGGCAAGGTTTCTTGATAGCTAGCTTGAGGTAGTTGTTCTTGGATCTGTTCCACAAAGGCTCCAACTTCTCCGACAAAGGTTACCTGTTCAGCATCCTTGACCTGCTCTAGCACTTCCGCAAAAGACAGGTGCGCTTCTGGAAAGACTGGTTTGGCGTTTTGATAAAATCCTGCATAAACATTGTTGCGACGTGCATCCATGATAGGAACCACCAAGCCTTCTTGTTGGCGTGGCACCAGAGCCAATAGGCTAGACATCCCAACTAACTCAATGTTCAGGGTATGAGCCAAGGTCTTGGCAGTTGCTACCGCAATTCGCAAGCCCGTGTAGCTACCTGGCCCTTCAGCGACCACGATTCGATCCAAATCCTTTGATGTCAAATCTAGACTGGCCATCAAAAAATCAATGGCTGGCATAAGGGTAATACTGTGATTTTTCTTGATATTAATCGTCGTCTCGGCAAGAACCTGCTTGTCCTCTAAAATGGCTAGAGAAAGAGCCTTGCTGGACGTATCAAAAGCTAATACTTTCATAACACATTCCTATCTTTTTGTCTGTTTACTATTATACTACAAAAGCCAGCGCATGGGAATTTTCTTTATTTTGAAACAAAAGTTCCTGCCACTTAAACAAGCAATTCTGCACAAAAAATTCAAAAAAGTTGTAGCTTTTTTGAATAGAAAAGTGAACAAGGAAATTGAAAAGTTCTTTGTAAAAAATTTGGATCAGGCATTTATGTTTCAACTCGATTTTTGATACGAAAGAACATCGTCGTAAAAATAAAGATATCACCTAAAAATAGAAAAAGTCCATCCCATCTATCAAGACGAGGTGGATTTTCTGTATATCTAGAGGAATAATTGACTTTAGGCATTTAAACCAAAGTAGAAAACGAGCCAGACAACATAGGTAACCAGGAGGAGAAAAATTGAATAGAGCGTCACAAAAGCAAGCTTCCAAAGGAACTTTGTTTTGCGGTGTTCCAGATGAACAAACAGGGCATTCCCCCCATAGACACAAGCTACAAAGACTACAAACATCAAGAGGCGAACCCCTACTGCAAATTCAAACAAACTAAACATTCTTAATCCTCCTTTTGGTATTCCTATTTTTATATAAACTGTTGACAATGTTGTTCTATCAATGTTAAAATGTAATTCAACACTGATAGGAAAATCAGGTTGAGTCGTTGACTCTTCGGGTTGCAGTGCTATCCCTGAAACTTTGGTTT
>NZ_JUNW01000033.1:0-111942 GCF_001075675.1 Streptococcus oralis | reverse complement strand
CTCGTTGGACAACTCTTGGCGGTCAAGCTCTTGACCGTTAGAACTGTAGACGCGAGTCTTAATCGTGCGCTCTCCCTCAACACCTGGAGTTGTGATTTGACGAGCATCACGAACCAGTTCATCCGTTTCTTCTTCACGAATGCTAAAGTTGATTTTTTCAACCCGAGTTTCATCGGTATAAGTCAACGGATACTCTGGCAGTGCGTCTGCTTTCGGTGGATCGTTCGGTACCATGTTTGGCTTAGCCGTGCCGACCTTAACGATTTGTGTTACGGGAGCTAAAGTTTCCTCGTTGGATAATTCTTGGCGGTCAAGCTCTTGACCGTTAGAACTGTAGACGCGAGTCTTAACAGTCCGCTCACCCTCAACACCTGGAGTTGTGATTTGACGAGCATCTCGAACAAGCTCATCCGTTTCTTCTTCACGAATGCTAAAGTTGATTTTTTCAACACGAGTTTCGTCGGTATAAGTCAACGGGTACTCTGGCAAAGCGTCTGCTTTCGGAGCTTCATTTGGTACCATGGTTGGCTTAGCCGTGCCAACTTTGACAATTTGCGTTACGGGAGCTAGAGTTTCCTCGTTGGACAACTCTTGGCGGTCAATTTCCTGACCATTGGAACTGTAGACACGGGTCTTAATCGTACGCTCACCCCCAACACCTGGAGTTGTGATTTGACGGGCATCTTGAACAAGCTCATCGGTATATTGCTCTTCGATGTTGAAGGCTATTTTCTCAACCCGAGTTTCGTCAGTATATGTCAAAGGATACTCTGGAAGAGCGTCTGCTTTCGGTGCTTCATTTAGCACCATGCTTGGTTTAGCTGTTCCGACTTTGACGATTTGCGTTACGGGAGCTAGGGTTTCCTCGTTGGACAATTCTTGACGGTCAAGCTCTTGACCGTTAGAACTGTAGACACGGGTCTTTATAGTTCGTTCGCCTTGAACACCCGGAGTGGCGATTTGACGGCTTCCTTCTGGAATCTCATCTGTATATTGCTCGTCAATAGAAAAATCAATCTTTTCTATTCTAACCTCATCATTTGTAGTCAATTCCAACTCAGAGTTCTCTTGAACAGGTGCTGTTTCAGGAATTGTGCCATATTCCGTCAATTCCAAAATTTCATGAACTGGCGCTGTTTCTGGACTGGTGCCATACTCCGTCAATTCTGGAATTTCATGAACTGGCGCTATTTCAGGAGTTGTGCCATACTCCGTCAATTCTGGAACTTCATGAACTGGTGCTGTTTCTGGACTGGTGCCATACTCTGTCAATTCTGGAACTTCATGCACTGGGGCTGCATCAGGAGTTGTACCATATTCCGTCAGTTCTGGAACCTCTTGAACTGGTGCTGTTTCTGGACTGGTGCCATATTCTGTCAATTCTGGAACTTCGTGAACTGGAGATGTTTCAGGAGCTGTACCATATTCTGCCAATTCCGGAACTTCGTGAACTGGAGTTTCTTTTGGTATCGAGTTAGTTGGTGCTGTTCCAACTAAAATAATTTCAGAAACAGGTTCAAGCATCACTTGATCAGAAATCATTTCGCTTTTTACGATTTCTTGATTCTCATGATAATGACGAGTCACCACTGTACGTTGACCTCGAACACCTGATTGTATGACTTTTGATTGCCCTTGAGCCAATTCATCGGTATATTGGTATTTTGTCTGATAAGGAAGTTCTTGAATTGACTCCTGCTCGCTAATTTTTAGCTCTGGCAAGTCATAAACGGTGCTTAGACGAGCAGACTCTCTCTCCTTAGCAGCTATAGCTTCTCTTTCTTCCTCAGTTAAAGCATCCCCCTTATCTGAAACAATCTCTTTCATATCAAGATTTGTTTCACTCGGTTTAAGTTCACTTCCCTTCTCTTTCTCCAAGTCAAGTGTCGGATTTTCCTTATGAGCAGAATGAGCTAAATGACTATCATTTTGTTCTTCATTCTTTAAGTAACCGATATAGTCGTAACCGTCAATTTTCAATGGCGCTGGAAGTGCATCTCCAAGACCCAAGTTAAGACTTTGATTATATGCCGCAAGTTCGATATTCGTCACTGCTAAGACTGTTGGAGATAGCAGTATGGATCCCATTCCAGTTACCAACAAGATCGAAGATAAATACCTCTTCCCCTTCCTGCCTCTAACTACTACAAGCACTAGTAATGCAAGACCCATCGCTGTAAAAGTTGATTCCCAAAGGCCGGAGTGACCTGTCTTAGGCAATACTCCAGATGAATCCCCTTGAGTAGTCGGACGATAAACTAAGTAATAGGTCTCTGAAGCATCCTCAACATGCTTTGGAATCTCCCTGATCAAGGCACTCTTCTCTTCCTCCGTCAATTCAGACTCCACTACGTAGTGGTATTTGACCTGAGCAGACTGCTGACTTTGAATTTCTGCTGCCTTTACAGAAGTCAAGTCCCCAGCTATTTGCCCACTCAAAAGGAAGCTTCCAATAGTCGCCGAAACGAGCCCAACGGACAACTTCCTGAAAGAAAAGCGCTGTCGTTTTTCTCCATAAAACTGATGTTTCATTCTCAAAATTTCCTCTTCAATATATTATTCAATCCTTTCTATTCTACCTGATTTCACTTGATTATTCAAATTATTTGTCGCGATTTTTAGAAGCAACACATGCTTTTGAAAAGTACCAAAACACGACTCCTCTTTTTAAAAAATCTCAAAAAATCAACTTAAAACTCTCCCTAAAAATGTTGAATTTCTACATCTTTGTCCTAAGCTTTTACCAGCAAAAAAAGAGAGAAATGACTTTCTCTCTTTTACCTTTCCTCTCACCTTAAACTATGAGAAGACATATTTCTAATCTGATTATTTCGCTTCAAATCCTTCTGCAACTGCATCTGCAAAGTTTTCTTCTACGATGCTTGCACAGTGATCACAGATGACTGCATGGTAGCTGCGTTCTTCTGTTGTTGGGTCGATACGACGGCAACGGTCACAAACTTCACCTGCAGCGCGTTCAACTGTAAAGGCAACATCCTCAAAGCTAACTGCGCCTTCTGGAGCTGTACCTTCAGCGATGGTCAATTCTGACACGATCAAAAGTTGAGCTACATTGCTATCCACTGCTCCAAGAAGAGTTTTCACCACTTCATTTGGATAAACTGTCAAGTGTGCTTCAAGCGATTTCCCGATAACTTTTGCATTACGCGCTTCTTCCAAGGCTTTTTGAGCTTGTCCGCGGAAATCCATGAAGGCTGACCATGTATCCAGGATTTCTTCTTGGTTGGCAAAAGTTTGAGCTTCTGGTAATTCAGACAATTGCACAAATTCTTCAGCTTCAAACTCAAGATATGACCAGATTTCCTCTGCTGTGTGAGGAAGGATTGGTGTCAAGAGTTTGGTGATTTTAACAAGTACGTCATAGAAGACAGTCTGCATTTGACGGCGTTCGAGTGATTTGGCACCTTCGATGTAGACAACGTCTTTAGCAAAATCAAGGTAGAAGGCTGACAAATCAACGTTGATAAAGTTCACCAAGGCCTTGTAAATTGTCAAGAATTCAAAGTTTGCATAAGCATCACGAATAGTCTTCACAAGCTGGTTAAAGCGGATGGTCATGTACTTATCAACGGAACGAAGCTCATCGTAAGCCACTGCGTCTTGAGCTGGGTTAAAGTCAGATGTGTTAGCAATCAAGAAGCGAAGAGTGTTACGGATCTTACGGTAAGTTTCAGAGACTTGGCTCAAGATATCCATAGAGATACGCACGTCGTTGCTTGAGTCCACACTTGTTACCCAGAGACGCAAAATTTCCGCACCAAATTGTTTTTCAACATCGCTTGGAGCAATGGTATTTCCAAGAGATTTAGACATCTTCTCACCTTTACCGTCAAGCGCAAATCCTTGTGACAAGATTTGTTTGTAAGGAGCAACGCCATGGTTAGCAACAGATGTGATAAGTGATGAGTTGAACCAACCACGGTACTGGTCAGAACCTTCAAGGTAAAGATCTGCTGGGTATTTGAGTTCTGGACGGTTGACCACCACTCCATTCCATGACGAACCTGAGTCAAACCATACGTCCATGATATCTGTTTCTTTTTTGAACTCGCCATTTGGTGAACCTGGATGAGTAAATCCTTCTGGCAAGAGGTCCTTAGCATCACGTTCCCACCAGATGATAGAACCGTGTTCCTCAAAGAGTTGAGCTACATGTTCAATCGTTTCAGCTGTCATGATAGCTGTACCATCTTCTGCGTAGAAGATTGGAAGCGGAACACCCCAAGCACGTTGACGAGAGATAACCCAGTCACCACGGTCACGAATCATATTGTAAAGACGAACTTTCCCCCATTCTGAGTGGAACTTCACTTTTTCAATTTCGTCCAATATTTCTTGGCGGAATTTAGATACAGAGGCAAACCATTGTGGAACAGCACGCCAGATGATTGGTTTTTTCGTACGCCAGTCAAATGGGTATGAGTGAGAGATTTCTTCTTGAGCAAGGAGCAAATCGCCCAGTTTTTCGATAACAGTCGGCACAACCTTGTCATAGAACTGACCCGCAAATTCAGGACCAGCATTTTCCATCATAATACCGCGTTCGTTAACTGTTACAGCAACTTCAAGGCCGTTGGCAACACCGACATTGTAGTCGTCCTCACCAAAACCAGGGGCTGTATGGACAATACCAGTACCAGAGTCAGTCGTAACGTGGTCACCAAGGATTACCAACTCATCTACAGCCGTATCCCATGGGTGGACTGTTACGATGTGATTCAATTCTTGACCACGGTAGGTTGCCAAGACTTGCACATCCGCCCAGCCAAATTTCTCAGACAAACTGTTCAACAATTCTGAAGCAACCACAAACTTACGAGATTCACCAGCTGGTTGTACCAATACATAATCAATATCTGCTCCAACTGTCAAACCACGAGATGCTGTAATGGTAAATGGCGTAGTTGTCCAGACAACGATGTAAGTGTCTGTATCGAGCACACCTTTTCCGTCTTTGACGCGGTTAGCATAGTAAAGGGAAGTTGAAAGCAAGTCATGGTACTCAATTTCCGCTTCAGCAAGGGCTGACTCAGAAGACCATGACCAGTAAACTGGCTTGGCACCACGGTAGATATAGCCTTTTTTAGCCATCTCACCAAAGACACGGATCTGAGCTGCTTCATAGTCTGGAGTCAAAGTCACATAAGGATTTTCCCAGTCACCAGAAACACCCAAACGTTTAAAGTCTTCACGTTGTTTATCTACTTGAGAAAGAGCGTAATCACGGCAAAGTTTCAAGTACTCAACCAAGTCCATTTCTTTACGTTTGACACCTTGTTTTGCCAAGACTTGCTCGATTGGCAGACCATGTGTATCCCACCCTGGGATATAAGGAGCATAAAATCCAGACATAGACTTAGAACGAACAATAATATCTTTAGAAATCTTGTTCATGGCATGTCCAACGTGAATATTTCCGTTTGCATACGGAGGTCCATCATGCAAGGTGAAATGCGGTTTTCCTTGGTTCAATTCTTGACGACGTTGGTAAAGTTTTGCTTCTTCCCATTCTTTTTGCCAAACTGGTTCTTTAGTTGGAAGACCAGCACGCATAGGAAAGTCTGTTTTCCCTAAATTGAGGGTTTCTTTAAGTTTCATTGTTACTCCTTTAATTTAAAATGACAAAATAAAAACCACGATTCGCAAAAAGGACGAAAATCGTGGTACCACCTTTGTTCGAAAAAAGACAGGGTCTCTTTTCCTCTTTTCCCGTAACGTGGGGGACGTCCAGTCTTACTGTTTTCGGACTGAATTCATTGAGAGGATAATCTAACCACTAGGGATTGCAGGACTCTCACCATCTCCCGCTCGCTGAAAATATAGTTGGTTGGATCTTGTTCTCACATTTTTTTATAGGATAAGAACAGATTCTTTATTTGCATCGTTCTCAGTTGCCGCAGTAGCTTCTACTTCAACTGACTCTTCATGCTGGTCACTTTCTTCTGTCTGTTGATTTTGTTGAGCTTCAAACTCAGCTAATTCTTTGTTGCCTGCCTCGATACGAGCTTGCAATTCAGCAACCTCTTCTGGTGTGAATTGACGAGTCATATCAATAGGCTCTTCCTCTGGTTGTAAAGATACAGTTTCACCAAGAACTTCACCCACCACTTCTTTAAAGGCTTCATCACTTGTCTGAAGGTAAGTAGCTGTTGGGCGAAGAATATCTTCCCAATCAGATGACTCGACAATAGCCAATTGACTTTCAATCGTAGATTTGAGGCGTTGATGGAATACACGGCTCTTATTCTTCAACTCTTCTGTCTCAACAGCCACTCTCTTCGCATTATCTGTTGCCTGACGGAGAATTTCATTTGCCTTGTATTTCGCTTCTTCAAGCAAACGCTGAGCGTCTTGTTCAGCTTGTTGAATAATATTGTTTGAACGTTCTTGAGCAGCTTGTTTGACACGCTCAGCTGTATCTTGAGCAATCAAAACTGACTGACTCAAGGAATCCTTCATCTCATCAAAGTAAGACAAACGTTCTTCCAAACTCTTGATGTGTGTCTCTTTATCGTGATTACTACGAACCAAGTCTTCATAGTCACGAACAACGATATCAAGAAACTCGTCTACTTCTTCTGGGTCAAAACCTCTAAATCTTGTACCAAAGGTTTTATCTTTAATTTCTAACGATGTAATTGGCATACTTTTCCTCACTTACTTAATAAAAAATAGAATCATTAATTGCTTCTGGTTCTTGCTCGCTTGTTACTGTTCTCTTAGGAATATCATTCGTATAATAGGAAAGACGTTCTTCTAGTTTTTTGATATAGAGTTCAGTTTCATCTTTGTATCGAATCATCTCCTCTAATTCAAAGTAAATCCTATCTAGAAAGAGGTCAACTTCTTCCTGATTGTAGCCTCTGAATGTTCTTGAGAAAGCTTTATCACTTATTTCTTGTGGTGTAATCGACATATTTTTTCTCACTTGCTTAAAAGTAACCGGACTGTTAGTTTTTTCTTATCCTTTTTGGTCTGACCATTGTCTTTGACAATTTTTAGACGACCAAACTTTCTCACACTGATCAAATCTCCAACTGCAACCTGGTAATCAGATTTTTCAACCACATGATAATTTACCTGGACAGATTTTTTCTCAATTAGTTGACTGGCTTGATTTCTAGATAATTTCAAGGCACTTGATAAGAGGGCATCCAATCGAAAACTCGAAACTAAAACTTCTCGTTCTCTATAATCAATTTTAGACAAAATCCTATCGGTAAAAGGACGTTCCTCCAGCGATACAGGAAGTCTGCCAATCTTTCTTATTCCATCCTGAAAAAGAGGAATGAAATCGCGATTGACAAAAATCTGTGCTCTCTTTTCATCTACCAAGATATCACCAAATAATTTACGGTCAATTCCTAGCTGATTGATGATTGTTCCCAATATTTTTCCATGACTCAGTTGTTCAAACTTACTCGGATAGCAAATTTCCAACAAGGCCATTTCAAAGTCTGATATCTCCGGTTCAAAGTAATCTGGATAGAGAAGAACACGAACCGACTCCGTCGGAAGAAAATCACCACTACTTTGGCAACCCAGTCCACATGTCCCAGCTAGCACCCTCAAGATCTGTTCCTGATGGGGATTGATAAAAGGAGTAAGTACCGGCGCATAGGTATCTTCTACCCGCTTGATCCACTCTAACCCCTTATCAATAAAGGGAATATCATCTTGGGAAAAATGCTGATAAATGGCTCGATTTACTGTCATAGTAATAGGACTAGTCGTGTTAAGAGATTTCCAACAAACTGAATCAGAATCAGCGCTGCCCAAACCGTAAAATCAAGGCCAGCAAATTGTAGATTGAGCTTACGAAGGGGCTCAATAACTGGACGAGCAAGTCTGATAACTAGGCGACCTAGCTGGCTTTCATAGGCATTTGGAAACCATGAAAGAAGAGCAAATGCAACGAGAATGATGGAGTAAATGCTAACCGCATTTTGGATTAAACGGATTAAGAAAATCATTATCTTGCTCTATTTCGTTTAATGTCAAAACCAAACTCAGCGCTTTGTGATTCATCTGGAAGTTTGATATCTTCAATGTTCACGATAACGTTGACAGGAGTCAATAGATACATCGTGCTCGCAACTTTTTTCATATTTCCAGCCAAGACATGACGGGCTCCGTCCAAGTAATCAAGGCAACGACGGGCTTGTACCTCTGTCATGTATTGGAAATCAATCAAAATACTTTCATTGCCAGCCAACAAATCTACAATTTCAGTTGCATCTTCATATTTTCTTGGATAGCGAACGTCAATTGTCACTTTCTCATCTGAACGATGGCTTTGCATTGCCAATTCTTGCTGACGCGCATGTAGACGAGTAATATTTGCATCTTTTGCTGATCCTGACTGAGCAGGTGCTGGTAATTCTTTAGAAGATGAGATGGCTGGGCTAACTGTTTCCTCTTGTTGAGTCTGGTAGTTAGTCGTTTCTTCTCCGTCTTCTGTAAAATAATCTATAAATTTATCGAATCTATCTTTTAAAGACATAGCTCTCTCCTATTTAAAAAATGCTGTACCGATTCGAACAAAGGTTGAGCCGAACTGAATCGCTTCCTTAAAATCACGACTCATTCCCATGCTTAGCTCTGTCATCGGCATATTAGGGATTTGTTTTTCTCTAATTTCTGCTTGCAGAGCCTGCGTATCCTTGAAAATTTCTTTCAATTCATCACTGTCTGCCTCAAAAGGAGCCATGGTCATTAAACCAACATACTCAATCTGATCTAACTTAGCCAATTCTGGCAAAAGTTCTAGCAATTCTTCTTTTGAAAATCCATGCTTGCTTTCTTCCCCAGAAATATTGACCTGCAAGAAACACTTGATAACATGATCTGTTCTCTTTTGAATTTCCTGGGCTAACTTAAGGGAATCTAAAGCATGAAAGTAATCCACATATGGGATTACTTCTTTCACTTTCCGTCTCTGTAGTGTTCCTATTAAATGCCAAGTAACTGGGTAATCTTTCAAGGCCTGATATTTTTCTAAAAATTTATCGACTCGATTTTCACCTATATGACGGACACCAAGCGGAAGCAAGGCTTCCGCTGTTTGTACATCTACATACTTTGTCACTGCGATTACTGAAACAGCATCTAGAGCACGGTTGGCTTCTTGACTAGCATCAGCTATTTGCTGAAAAACTAATTCAGTATTTTTTTTCAAATTCATTGATTAACGATTTTTGAAGAATGGAGGTGTATCCAATTCATCTTCATCTTGTGAAACTGGTGTTTCGAAGCGTTCTACTGGTGAAACAACTGGATCTGTTTGACGAACAATAGACTCACGACGCAAGTCCCAGTCTCCAAAAGCAGATGCTTGGTTAGTTTCAAAACGACGAGGACTTGATTTAGGCAATTCTGCTGTTTCTTCCAAGTCGAATTGACGGTCAAATGTGTGTGCTTGTGGCACTTTAGTTGATGGACGTCCAACTGGTTGGTTGTTACGAGCTCCAACTACTTTTTCCACTCGCTCTTGACGAACACCTGTCGCTACAACTGTAACACGGATTTCATCCTTCATGCTTTCGTCAATTGATGTTCCAAGCCAGATGTTTACACCTTGGCCAGCTGCTTGGTTGACGATTTCTGAAGCTTCTTCTGCTTCAATCAAAGTCAAATCAAGACCACCAGTAACGTTGACGATGACATCCTCAGCACCATCGATAGTTGTTTCAAGAAGTGGAGAGTAAATTGCTTTACGAGCCGCTTCAACAACGCGTTCTTCACCACTACCGATACCGATACCCATAAGGGCATTCCCTTTGTTGGCCATTACAGTTTTCACGTCAGCAAAGTCAAGGTTAATCAATCCTGGGTTCGTGATCAAGTCAGTAATCCCTTGAACACCTTGGCGAAGAACGTTATCTGCTTCGCTAAGAGCTTCAAGAAGTGGCGTTTTCTTATCAACGATTTCAAGCAAGTTGTTGTTAGAGATAATCAACAAAGTATCAACATGCTCGCGAAGTTCGTTGATTCCTTCTACAGCGTACTGGCCACGTTTGCTTCCTTCAAATCCGAAAGGACGTGTCACGACACCAACTGTAAGAGCACCAAGATCTTTAGCGATACGTGCAATGACAGGGGCTGCACCTGTACCAGATCCACCACCCATACCAGCAGTGATAAAGACCATGTCTGCTCCAGTGATAGCTTCCGTCAAAGCTTCTTCACTTTCTTCTGCAGCTTTACGTCCAACTTCCGGACGCCCTCCAGCACCCAAACCACGAGTCAATTTTGGACCAAGTTGGATAACTGTTTCTGCTTTCGTACTGCTAAGGGCTTGTACATCAGTGTTGGCTGCGATAAATTCTACACCAGCAACACCTTCGTCAACCATGCGGTTGATGGCGTTACCACCACCACCACCGACACCAATTACCTTAATAACTGCGCCTTGAGCTGCTGCTGTATCAAATGAAAATGTCATAATTTCTTATCCTCTTTTATTCATCAAACATGCTTCCGATCAAACCACGGAAACGTTCTGTTAGCTTCGGTTTACTTTGAGAACTTGCTTGGAATTCTTCCTTGGGAGCAACTGGAGCTTCCTGCACAGTTTCAGCTGGAGCTGCTTGTGCTGGACTTGGTTGCGCTACTGGATTCAAACGTTGATTTGGAATGCCAAAGTTGATTGGTTTTTGACGAAGGAATTCATCTCCTTTAACTGCTTTTTGGGCAAGAAGATTGACTTCAGTCAATTTACCAGCAAACTCAGACAAGCTAATCACGTGCGCAAATGCAGGGTTGCGAATTCCAACTTGATTTGGTACATAAAGTTTTACGCGAACACCAAATACTTCTTGGGCTAATTCAACAATTCCTGGCAAAATTGCATTTCCACCGATAAGGACGATACCTCCAGGTAAATCTAACAAGTGTCTTCTTTCCAACTCTTGTTTGATTTGGTCAAAGATATGTTTGATGCGTGCTGAGATAATTTCTGCCAAATAGCTTTCTGTTACTTCAACAGGTTCTACTTCACCAATTACTTCAACTTGGAAAGTTTCGTTACTTGCAAGTGGAACGTAAGCTTCACCATAGTTCAGTTTCAAACTTTCTGCAATTTTTTGAGAAGTTTTCAAGACTTTAGAAATGTCTTTAGTAACGTAATCTCCACCTTCTTGGTAGATGTTAGTGAACTGCAATTCTTGGTTACGGATAGTCGCTACAGTAGTCTGACCTCCACCCATGTCAATGACAGTCGCACCAAATTCACGTTCGCCTTCATTGAGAACGGAGTTCACGATTGCCAAAGGTGAAATAATCACATTATCAACATGAATGCCTACACGCTCAACCGTCTTACGAAGATTGTGTAGAATTGTACGAGGACCTGTGTAAAGCAGACCACGCATTTCCAAGCGGACACCCATCATACCACGAGGGTCACGGATTCCTTGGAAACCATCCACGATGAATTCTTCTGGAATAAAGGTAATCACTTCACGATCAGGAGTCATGCTCTTTGTCAAAGCTGATTTGACAACATTTTCAACATCTTGATCTGTGATTTCTTTGGTATCTGAAGTTACAGGAATCATTCCTTGTGTTGGTTCAACCTGCAAGAGGTTTGCTGGAAGGCCAACGTTAACGGACTTAATAGAAATACCAGCTTTCTCTTCTGCCTGTGTGATTGCAGATTTGATTGCTGAAGCAGCTGCTTCAATATCAACAATAATTCCGTCTTTGACACCTTTACTTTTGGCATTGCTAACACCAATTACATTTACTTCGCCATCTCTATGCTCAGCTACTAGCACTTTAATCGAGCTAGTTCCGATATCTAAGCCTGTAAAAAAACCATCTCTAGTCATTACATCGCATCCTCTCTGTCTTCCAAGTTTCTCACTTCTATTTAATAACTATGTTTGGGCATAGCTATCCAAAGAATATTATAACACAAAAAATCCAATCGTGCTTAGTTTTTGATAAAATTCCTGCATGTTTTTTGAGAAAATTCTAGAAAAATTCTTCTTCTAAGAGATTATTTGAAGTTAACGTTCACAATTTCCTTTTTGTTTCTTAAAAATCCAAAAAAGAGAAGATCATTTTAGATCTTCTCTTGAATAAATTCTTCCGATTTTTGTTGTAAAAAATTTTCTACTAATTTCCCTGTTAAGCGAATTGCTATCACGATAACAGTCGAAACAATGAGATAATTTAAGGGCTGGCCGAAGCTTCCAACAAGTGGTGGTTTGTTTAAAAATCCATAGTCCCCACCTACAACTAAGTTGACAACCCATATCAAGCCATTTAAGGCGAAAGTAATCACCACCATATTCTTCAAATCGAGAAGGGAAGGTTGATAGTTTCTAAACAAGTATAGGAGCGCATTTCCTAAAAGGGCAACATGTCCGATAATGAAGGACAAAATGGTCACGTGTGGAAATGGGTAGGGATCAAAGAGTGGGTAAGCCAGTGCCGCTGTGGCTCCAAAAGTTCCTAAAAGGGCAAAGTATTGTTTGTACTTGGATGTCCCTGGAATCAAGAGCATCACAAACATGGCGATACGGCAATGATAGAAGGGCAAACTTTCTGACAGAGGCATGAGATTGCCCCAATACCAGCTATACAGAACGATCAGTTGAACAGACTGAAGGATCTGAATAAAACGCTGGTAAGCTACTTTGTCGCGAAAACGATAAGAAGCATAGAAAGTAAGAGCCAGTAAACATAACAAACCAGTGTACCAGTGAAGTTCAAACTGGGGCGGTTCTGATATCTGTGTGGTAAATAATTTATCCCACAAATTCATATTCTATTCCTCGTTCATCTAGCTAGAGGCAGTAAAAAATTCACTTTCTCCAGCTTTTAAATTTTTTGAAAAAACTTGATTCTATGACATGCATAGAACACTTGCGTCTTAAATTCGCAACCTATTATATCATTTGTATTGCAGAAATGCACCTTGCAGATACCCTTTTTTGATTTGTCAACTTCTCTAGCATAAACTAATCAGCATATTGGCCTCTTTGTCCTTTATAAACTTGCCAAAGAATCTCCATTTGTTCTTTTGTGATGCGTTTTTCAGATAAGACTGGCAATTGGTCAATGGCGAAAAATTGAAGTTCAGCAATTTCTTGATTTTCTTGAAATTGTCCGTCAAGAAGTTGACATTCAAAGACAAACTTTGCATATTGTTTGCTCTGTAGTTGGAAACGATTGGTATCAAAAACGGCAAGTAACCTTTCAGTTTTTGCTGTAAAACCGGTTTCTTCTTCAATTTCTTTAAGAATATTTTCGGTTGGAGAATAGCCAACTTCACCAAAACCACCTGGCAAAGCCCAACTATCCTCCCCTTTTCCTCTAACTAAACAGACTTTTTCATCCTCAACAATCCAAGCACGGACGTCCATCAGAGGAGTTGCATAAGCGGACGTTGGTTTCAAGACTTCTGCCACTTCTTCTGCATCGAGGTCTGATACCTGATTCAACATTTCAGATAACAGGATTCGCAAGTCCTCGTAGCGCTCACGGTCGAAAGGATCTTTTGTAAAGGTTAATCCAGTATCCGTAATGGCTAGCATTCTTTGCAGATACTTGGTAAAATCACTTGCATTCATTTTCTAAACTTTCTACCAGCTTGGCTAGATTCATGGAGTTAGAGCCTTTAAGCAAAATTTGGTCATTGGCTCCAAGGCTTTCCTTAACCTTCTTGACTAGGTCTTCAAATTGGTCCTCGTCAGCTGTTTTCTTGAAGTAGAAAACGTGACCGATTGGGAACATTTGACTAGCCAGCTGGCTTAATTCCGCAATATCTTCTCCATAGAAAATCACGGTATCCACCACATCTGGCGATAGGCTCAAAATCATCTGGTTATGGAGTTGGACAGACTGGTCTCCGAGTTCCTTCATGTCTGCCAAGACAGCGATTTTCTTGCCTCCTTCGTTGGCTGGGATGGCAGAGAATGTCTCCAAAATCAACTTCATAGCTGTTGGATTAGCATTGTATACGTCAGACAGAATATCTGCTCCATTGGCTGCTTTCTTCCACTCAGTACGATTGCGGGTCAATTCTAGGTTCTGAAAGGCCTGATGAATTTGCTCCTCTGACACTCCTTCTTGAAGAGCCACATAAGCAGCAATCATAGCATTGGTGGCATTGTACTTACCTGTCACTGGCAAATCGAGGGCTTGCTCCAAGAAATTGGCCTTAAAGGTCAGACTATTCTTGCGCTCAACCAAGTCTGTGATTTCCAGCTCTGCTCCTGGCCCAAAACGAACCACCTTTTTATCTGTAGGCAAGTAGTCCTCTACAATCGAGTCAGCTGGTGCCAGAAGCAAAGAACCTGAAGCCATACCATCTGCAATCTGCATTTTTCCTTTGGCAATCTCAGAACGGTCTTTGAAAAAGGCCAAATGAGCCTCTCCAACCAAGGTCACAATGGCTGTCTTAGGATGAGCCAATTCAGACAAGAGATGGATATCCCCCAAGTGATCCTGCCCCATTTCCAAGACCAATTTTTCAGTATCATCTGGCATATGAAGAACTGTGTAAGGAAGACCAATCTCGTTATTGTAATTGCCTTGAGTTTTGTAGGTCTTGTAGGTTGTTGACAGTAAATGCGCCAACATATCCTTGGTCGTTGTCTTACCATTTGAACCCGTAACGGCAAAGACATCAACTGCCGTTTTTTCAAGATAGTAGGCGGCGAGGATTTGAAAGGCAGTCAAAACGTCGTCTACTAGAATGTAGGGATGATTTGCAACCTCTTTCTCAGACAAGGTCACTACTGCACCATTTTCAAAAGCTGTTTCGATAAAGTCATGACCGTCACGCGCTCCCTTGAGGGGCACAAACAAGTCCCCTGTAGTAATCAAGCGACTATCAAACTCAGCTTTTTCTATCTGGGTGTCCTCAAAGATGCTGACATCATTTTTAGCCCCAACAGCTTGTGCCACTTCATGAATTGTTAATTTCATTTCTACTCCTTTAAAAAGGGGTGAAGTCCACGAACTCGACTCACCTAACAGTGATGGTTCTAACTCCTACCCTCTCTTTCATTTTATAGCAAATGCGCTTCGCGCTTGTCAAAACTTTGCTTAGCAAGGTCAACCAAACGCTCGATTAGGTCTGGGTAACTGATTCCCATATTGTCCCAAAGTAGTGGATACATAGACCACTGAGTAAAACCTGGCATGGTATTCAGCTCGTTTAGGAAAATCTCGCACTTATCTGTATAGAAGAAATCACAACGAGACAGACCGAGGCCACCAATCGCACGGAAGGCAGTTTCTGCATTTTGACGCATGATAGCTACCACATCATCACTGATTTTAGCCGGGATATCCATAGTAATCTTGTTGTCGATATATTTGGCATCATAGTCATAAAAGGCAACATCCTTGACCACTTCACCTGGCAAAGTGCTCTTCACATCGTAGTTGCCCAAGAGACCAATCTCGATTTCACGCGCATTCACCCCTTGCTCTACCAAGATACGGCTGTCATATTGGAAGGCAAGTTCCAAAGCTTGGCGGAGTTCTTCTTGATTTTCAGACTTAGAAATACCGACACTTGAACCCATGTTTGACGGCTTCGTGAAGACTGGATAAGTCAATTTTTCTTCAACTTCAGCGATTTTAGCAGTCACATCATCACCTTCGACGATGGCCACATAAGGTACTTGGGCAATCCCTGCAGATTCTAAGACACGCTTGGTCGTGATTTTATCCATGGCAAGACTGGATGACAAGATATTGCAGCCGACATAAGGCATTTTCAAAACTTCAAGAAATCCTTGAACAGAGCCATCTTCTCCCATCGGACCATGAAGAACTGGAAAGACCACTACACCTTCTTCATAGATGGCACTTGGCGCTATTTTCTTGTCCCAGTCAATAGTCGCATTGGTCATGAGACGATCTTCTTGACCTGGAGTCTGGCTAAATTCTTGCGTTTTGATAAAGTCACCTGACTGACTGATAAAGAAAGTCTTGACTGTGAAACGATCGTAGTTGACCGCACGCATCACACTCTCAGCTGAAAGGACAGAGACTTCACGCTCTGCACTACGCCCACCGTATAAAAGAATAATTGTTTGTTTCATATTGCTTGTCCTAATTCTAATAGAATACTCGCTCTTTAGTATATCATATTTGCTTCTTTTTTGAAACTTGAACATGGTACTAGAATTCAAGAAACATAAAAGAGACCTATAACATCAAAGTCGGTCTCCTTAATTTTCTTATGAATAAATTTAGTTCGTAAATTTGTCTACTCCTACAACTCTGTCCGATTTTCAATGGCTCGTAAGAGTGTGACTTCGTCCGCATACTCGATATCAGCTCCCACGGCTAGACCTCGTGCTAGGCGAGTGACCTTGATACCAGCTGGCTTGAGGAGACGAGAGAGATACATAGATGTCGCTTCTCCATCCGCTGTCGCATTGGTTGCCACGATCACTTCTGAAACCTCACTATCCATAAGACGGGTCATGAGACTCTTGAGGTTGATATCGTCTGGGCTGATACCATTCATCGGAGAAATGAGCCCGTGCAAGACGTGATAGAGTCCGTGGTATTCTTGGATGTTTTCCATAGCAGCCACATCGCGACTATCCTCTAGCACCAAGATGGTTGTCTGGTCTCGAGTCGGATCCGTACAGATAGAGCAAGGGTCATCATCGGTCAAACGGCCACAGATGGAACAATAGGTTAATTCCCGTTTAGCAGACAGGAGATTTTTGGCAAATTCATTGACATCGTCATCAGACATTCCAATGGTATAGAAGGCTAGGCGGGTAGCCGTTTTAATCCCGATACCTGGTAACTTTGAATAGCTATCAATCAGCTTGGCAATAGGTGTTGGATACAGCATATGTTCCTTTCTAATTCATTGGATGGTGTTGGTGATAAAGATTGATAATGTCGCGCGCAATAGAAGGTCCGACACCGTTTGTAAGGTTGGTGTTATGAGGAAAGACGACTGCGACCGCGATTTGAGGATTTTCGGTCGGTGCGTAGGCGACTGCGTTGGTATTATTGGCTTTTTGACCGCCATTAACATAACTTTCGGCAGTACCCGTTTTCCCGCTGATGGAAACGGCGGCGCCATTTGAAAAGGCACGACCAGTTGTTAGAGCACTCGTTCCATGCGAAACTTGATAGAAACCTTGCTGCAAGATAGCCATATCTGATTCTGAGATATTGACCTTGTTTAGTTCCTTAATGGCTGTTTCTTGAACCAGACTGCCTAAGCCACCTTGGTCGTTGTTTGCATAAACTCCTTCAACGATGTGAGGAGCTAAACGCACACCATTGTTTGCAATGGTTGCGACATACTGGGCTAGCTGCATCGGTGTGTAGTTGTCAAACTGACCAAAGGAATTATTGATATAGTTCCCTAAATCAAATTCTTTTGGCGTAAATCCTGTAGATTCATCTGGGAGGTCAATCCCTGTTGAAGCTCCGAGTCCATATTCCCCAAAAGTTGATCGCAATTTGCCCATTGCAGTCTCTAACTGTCCCGTTGCGACTGTCATATTTGGTGTGTAGGTTTGTCCCATGATTCCTAGCGCAGTTTGAACCATATAGGTATTAGAAGAGTATTCTAGAGCCTCAACTGCTGTGATAGGGAAAGAGCCATAGGACAAGGTATACCATGAATTGATAGGGGCCGAACCTTGGAAAACGATCGGCTGGTCTGTCAAGGTTTGATTACCTGACAAGACTCCATTTTCCCAACCAGAGCTGATGGTCGCTGCCTTAACAACAGATCCTGGCACAAAGACGTTGGTTATTGTTCCAAGCGAATCTGAACTTAATTTACCGGATTCGACATCATGCTTGACACCCGACATCGCCAGAACTGCACCGGTTTTAGGATTAAGAGCTACAGCGTAGACTCCTTCAGAGTACTTTGCTCCACCGTTACCCAACTCTGAGTTGAAGTAGCTCTTGAGTAGGTCGTCCACACCATTCTGGAAAGCTAGGTCAACCGTTAACTTGATATTGTTTCCTTTGCTTCCTTCTTCAACATTTTCCACACTTTCCATATTTCCGTGTTTGTCGAGGTGGATTTCCTTGACGGAACGTTTGCCTTGAAGAACATCTTCATATTGCTTTTCAAGATAGGAAGTTCCCACTCGGTCATTGAGAGAATACCCTTTTTTGAGATAAGCATCAACTTCCTCTGCCGGAAGTCCTGACTTCTCATTTGAAACGCTACCGACGATCGTCGATAAAGATGTATCCAGTACTTTACGATCCCATGAGGTTGAAATGCTGATACCTGGTAATTCCTTGGACGCTGATGCAACGAGAGCAACTTGGGTATCATCTAAGGCATCCGTAGAAATGGTGCCCGTTGCAAAATTTTCAACAGCATTGAGCTGACTAAAGAGATAGATTTCCTTTTTCTGGTCATCTGTATAATTAAGTTGACTCACGTCAATGCTTTCAACCGCATTATTGTAAAGTGTCGCTTCCGATAAGCGGTTCCCATCTGAATCCAGGCGTTTATCACTTGGCAAGGATTCGACTGTTTTTTTGTAAATATCCTGGTCCGCCAAGTAGTAGTCTGCAATCTGTCGATCTGTCAGATCAGGGGAGGTTACATTCACATATGTGAGAAGTTTCTTGGCTGTCTCCTTCAATTCAGCTGCCGTCATTTTATTGTTTCGTGTGAAAGAAACAACCTGCTTGACAGTATTTTCTACCAAGGGTTTGCCTGTTGCATCGTAGATTTGACCACGAGCTGAACTGGTTGTCACCCTTGTCTGGCTGGCTGATGCCAACTTTGCTTCATAAAAATCCTTATTGAGCACCTGCATGTATAACAAACGACCAATAATGGCCATAAAGAGCAGGATGACAATCGCAAATAATAAATTAAGCCGAATCGGAATCGAATGGCTATTAAATTTTCTCATACAACTAAGACTCTTTTCTAGAAAAATTCCGGATTTCCACCTTTATTTTCCCTAAAATAATAGAGTAAACAGGTGAAGTTCAGTACATTTCATTGTACCATATTTTACGGAGAAACTCTTGGAAAAGTCGAAGCATTTTTTGACTTTTAACTGAAAATGCCTTTTTATTTGGTTATCCTATTTTCTATGATATAATGATAGTAATAGTTAGGAAAGCGTTAACCTTTAAGACTTTGACTCATAAAAAGGAGCCTCATGAACAAGCCAGATATCGCAACCATAATCGACCTCCATTTTGAAGAATTAACCGAGCTCGAGCAAGAAATCGCTCGCTATTTTTTACAAACTGAAACGATCCAAGATGATCTTTCTTCTCAGCAAGTTACCCAGAAATTACATATCTCCCAAGCAGCCTTAACCCGCTTTGCCAAAAAGTGTGGTTTTACAGGCTACCGAGAATTCGTCTTTCAATACCAGCATCAGGCTAGTAAACCGGACACTCATTCGCACAAACACAGTCCCTTGACCAAACGTGTTTTGCGAAGCTACAGTATCATGCGAGAACAAACACAGGATTTGATCGACGAAGAACAACTGGAACGAGTTGCCCAATTAATCGATGACGCAGAACGAGTTTACTTCTTTGGGACGGGAAGTTCTGGTCTGATAGCCCGTGAGATGAAACTGCGCTTTATGCGATTAGGTGTGGTCTGTGAAGCTTTGACCGACCAGGATGGCTTTGCTTGGACGACTAGTATCATGGATGAAAACTGTCTGGTACTTGGCTTTTCTCTATCAGGCACTACCCAATCCATCCTCGATAGTTTGCTGGACGCCAAGGAAATGGGTGCCAAGACCATTCTCTTTACCAGCGCCCCAAATAAAAATAGTCAGGCCTATACCGAAACAGTCCTTGTCGCAAGTCATAGTCAATCTTCTTACATCCAGCGTATTTCCGCTCAACTCCCTATGCTCATTTTAATAGATTTGATTTATGCCTACTTTTTAGAAATCAATCGCGAGAGCAAAGAAAAAATCTTTAACAGCTATTGGGAAAATAAAAAACTCAACGGCTATCGTAGACAAAAACGCGTTAGAAAATCCTAGTTTGGTTGAACCAAACTAGGATTGTTTTGTCTTGAAATGATAGTAGGCTCCCAACATCCCTGCTGTATTTTGGTGATGGACAAATTCTAATCGTAAAATAAAATGAGCTATTCTTCAGAAGTACGTTCTATAAGTTTATAGTTTAATGCAAAGTGTAGCGATATAATCATTTCCATACTGTGATAATCGATGTCTTTTGTCACATGATTCATAAAAATCGATCATAGCGAGACCATTTTTTAGTTGTCCTCTAATCTGATTTTCTAAGGTATGGCTAAATTCATATCCATATTCTGGATTGATGGTGATTTTGCCTTCCTCTTCAAGCTCTATTGAATTAAAAGGGATTGAAAATTTTAACAGTAATTCCTCATCGGGTTTGTCCCATACAGTGTCAGCATCATACATGTAGATCCAAGGATTCATAAATCCGACCATTAACAAACCGCCCTTTTTCAATACGCGAGAGGCTTCTTTATACATGTTTTCTAAATCCTCTATGTACACATTTGAAACCGGATTAAAAACAATATCAAAGGTTTCATCTTCAAATGGAAATGGTTTTGTCATATCGCCTTGAACGGTATTGATTTTTAAACCTTCTCTTTTAGCAACCATTTCATCTCTTTCTAATTGTGATTTAGAAAAATCCATGATGGTGACATCATAACCTTTTGCAGCAAAAACGGGACCCTGCTGTCCACCACCACAAGCTAACCCTAATATCTTTTTCCCGTTTGCTTTTTCAAACCATTCTATCGGAACTTTTTTCCCAACAGTTAAGGCAACAGAAATTGGATACTTTCTAGCTTCTTCTAGTTCTTCATGTGTCAGTGGCTCAGTGTAGTCATTTTTTACATTATTCCATCTATCTTCATTTAATTCTATATAATCATTCATCTTACAATCTCCTCGTAATTTTATATGATTTCGATTTCAGGTGAATCAGTTGCCATTACATTTTTTTCACCTCTACAAATTCTAATTTACCAATTTTCGCCCATCTCATTATATCACTTTTCCACATTTTCTCATTTACTCAAGCTAAATATCAATTTAATGGATGATAGAATTGCTCTCTCCTTAACTTCTCATGCAAGTCGGTTATTTTCTCCTAGTTTCTCACGATTACATCCTTTGGCTCAAATTTTTCAATAAAAAAAGAATTAAGTAAAACAGTTTTCACTCAAGTAGTGATTCAGTGTTTTTCTTAATTCTATAGCTCCAAACTAGGATTGTTTTGTCTTGATACTCTTCGAAAATCAAATTCAAACCACGTCAGCTTCACCTTGCCGTACTCAAGTACTGCCTACGGCTAGCTTCCTACTTTGCTCTTTGATTTTCATTGAGTATAAAATGATAATAGGCACCCAACATCCCTGCTGTATTTTGGTGATGGGCAAATTCTAATCGTGTTTTTTCAGCTAGGCTTGGTACCAAGGCGGCCTTCAAGGCTGCGCGAATCTTCGGTTTGAGGATAGCTTCTTGCCCCATGATACCGCCACCGAGAATGACTACTTCTGGATTGGCAACGTAGCAAATATTTGCCAGACCTTTTCCTAGATAGTCTACCATGCGGTCAATGCCAGCCATACAGATCTTGTTTCCTTCGGTAGCTTCCTTGAAAATGCGTCGGCCATTCCACTGATCAACTGAATCTCCATGAGCTGTTGCTACATACTCAACCAAGGCTGTGGTAGAGGCGAGGTCTTGGAAAGCTCCATCCTGCATATGCATATAGCCAACTTCGCAGGCTGAATTGCTAAATCCATGGAAAACTTTCCCATCCATAATCAAGCAACCACCGATACCGGTTCCAATGGTCAAGCAAAGTGTGATACTCGCTCCCTTGCCTGAACCAGATACTGCCTCAGCCAGACCTGCACAGTTGACATCATTTTCAATCTCACAAGGGATATTAAAGCTCGTCTCAATTTCCTTCTTGAACTGAGTTCCTGCATAGTTGGGAATCTGAGGACCAGCGTAGAAAATCTCACCCTTATCTGGATCCACCATCCCAGCAGAAGAAATGGCAACACCTGCTACTGGGCCTTTTTCTAAATAGCTGGCTACGATATCTTTTGTCTTTTGTAAGATATGAGGACCACCCTTATGCGCCTCAGTTGGCATTTCATGCGATTCAACAAGTTGGCCTTCTTGGTCAATCAAACCATATTTGATGTTGGTTCCGCCGATATCAATTGCAACGTAGTGTGTCATAATTACCTCCTTATGGATTAGAGGAAGCGCTCCTTGGTTTCACGAATCAAGGCTGCAGCTGCTTCTACAACTGGTCGATCTTCTTCGGTCACTGGTGTAAGTGGAGAACGAACTGATCCGATGTTAAGTCCTTCATTGATTTTCAAGACTTCTTTAATGACACAGTACATATTTCCATGAGCTGCAGTTAATTTACCGATGATAGCGTTGATTGCATACTGCAATTCACGCGCTGTCTCAAGGTCTTTGTCCGCAATCAATTGGTTGAGTTTCAAGAAGAGTTCTGGCATCGCACCATAAGTACCACCAATACCAGCTTTGGCACCCATGAGGCGACCACCTAGGAATTGTTCATCTGGGCCATTAAAGACGATGTGGTCTTCTCCACCAAGGCTGACAAAGGTTTGGATATCTTGAACTGGCATAGAAGAGTTCTTAACACCGATAACACGAGGATTCTTCAACATTTCAGTATAAAGACTTGGAGTCAAAGCAACACCTGCCAATTGAGGAATGTTGTAAATAACGTAATCTGTGTTTGGTGCTGCAGCACTAATATCGTTCCAGTATTTGGCAACTGAGTATTCAGGCAAACGGAAGTAAATTGGTGGGATTGTTGCGATGGCATCTACTCCCAAGCTTTCTGCATGACGAGCCAGTTCAATACTATCTTTGGTATTGTTACAAGCTACGTGAGCAATGATGGTCAATTTACCTTTGGCAACTGCCATAACTTCTTCCAAGATCAATTTGCGGTCTTCTACGCTTTGGTAAATACACTCACCAGAAGAACCATTAACGTAAAGTCCTTGAACTCCTTTATCAATAAAGTATTGAACCAAGGCACGTGTACGTTCTGGACTTACTTCACCCGCATCATCATAACATGCATAGAAGGCTGGAATGACACCTTCATATTTTTTCAAATCTGACATAGATTTTCTCCTAAGATTTCTTTTTTTCTGCTGAGAGCAGTTCTATTTTTTACAAGTTTAGTATACACCTTGTGAAAATCGCTTTCAATATCTTGTATACACTTAGATTTTAGTTTCTACCTGTATTTTAGAAACTGTAACGATTGAAAGTAGTTTCAGAAACACCTCATCCTACTGGTATTTGGCGAAAATTTTCTCCATCAATCCTGCTTGGAGAAAGACCATCAAACCAAAACCAAAGAGGATAAAGGCTGACCCACCCAAAAGGAGAGTGAAGGCGGATAGATAAAGAACCATCACTATGAGAAAGAGAATGGCTAACATGAGGAAGAACCATGGAAAGTTAAAACTTGCCAAGATAAGCCCTTTTTGCAACACTTCTTTCCAAGACAAATCATAGCGCGCAGCGATGGGATAGCTAGCCAGCATCACGAGAGTGAGGAAGATGAGAATCCCCAAACAAATAGCTTTCACAAGCTGGAAAGGCAAAGCGGTCTGTCCCCAGAAGAGATAGAGATCTAGAAGGCTTAATGACACAATGCCCAACTCTAACAGACCTAACTGAAGCCCCAGTTTCAGATTTTGCTTGAAAGCTCTTAGATAGGTTCTGAAAACAGGTACTCGCCTGCTTCTCTTAATCTCAAACATGGTTTCATAGAGGCTGATTTTTGCCACTCCAATCGTCACAATGGGCAAACAAGAGACGACAAAAAGAAGATTGACTGTCACGATATCCAAGACCTTCTCACTGAAACGCATGAGAAAATTATCTGTATCAAATGCTGCCTTGATAAGGCTTACTCCTTTTTGTGCCATGTCTGCTCCTCCTGATTCTTTTAATCAATCAAAATTTTAAAGAGATATTTGCGAACCTTTTCTTCCATCCCTGCGTAGCCATTTGGCTGATGAGGTTCTCCTGGGAAGAAAATCGCAAAATTGTGGTAGCCCAACAAGAGTGGGTAATGTTCATGACAATGGACAAAGCCAATGTCGCTCACTTCGTCGAATGCTACTGCCTCGTCTTTGATACGTGAACCGTAGCTCGAATATTCATGTCCTTCTACCAGCAAATGCAGGTCTGCATAGTTCTTATGATGCTCAAATTGATCATTTTCAGCTTGATTGAGGACATTTTCCTGCACAACTAGAAAGACCTTGTCCCCGTCAATCTCATACTTACCGAGTTCGAAAGAATCCTTACGGTGCTGATAGAGATAGTCGATAGCCTTGTCTAGATTGGGATGGATTCCTTTGTAAAAGGCGATGTTTTTCAAATCGTCAAAAATCATACTGTTTCCTTCGTTTCTGATAGTTACTATTTTTCAGTTCCGAATTATCCTTTCTCTATTTCCCTATAAAAGTGCGGACGGAAGCAAATTCCTTAGGAATTTCATTCCTAATTTTTGAGCCTTTTGCTCTTTCATCGTCAGTCTCAAAAATTCCGTCTAAGATAAGCCTAAGATGCTTATCTTAGATACCACTAAAGCGGAAAATAGTTACCATAAAACGAACCTACTCTAACTAGTATCATGAAAAGAGTTCATTCTTAAGTTTATAAGTGTCTGACAAAACTTCACGAAGTAACTGCATACTCTCCATTTTGTAGACACTTATAACTCTGTATTCTCTTATACTCAATGAAAACCGAAGAACAAACTAGGAAGCTAACCGCAGGCAATACTTAAGTATAGCAAGGTGACGCTGACCTTGTTTGAACTCGATTTTCGCAGAGTATTATCCTTTAACAGCTCCCATAGTAATACCCTGTGTGAAGGATTTTTGGAAGACAAGGAAGACTGTTACGATTGGCACGGCTGCAAGAGCTGCACCCGCCATGATCAAACCATAGTTGGTCGCCATTTCGGCCTGCATGGTCGCAACCCCGAGTGAGATGGTCAAGTTTTGACGTGAAGTCAACATAACCAACTGCATAAAGTAGTCGTTCCAAGTATTGATGAAGGTAAAGATCGCAAGGGCTGCAAATCCTGGTTTCACGATAGGGAAGGCTACGCTCCAGAAGGTGCGAATTTCACCACAACCGTCGATTTTAGCTGATTCAAGCAATTCTGTTGGAATATTTTCACTGAACTGTTTCATGAGGAAGACCCCAAATGGCCATCCAATCAAAGGCAAAATCACTGCCCAAAGGGTATCGTGAATTCCCATGAAGTTGACGATACGTACCAATGGTACAAGGACAACTTGTTTTGGAAGAGCCATGGCAGCGATAAAGACTGCAAAGAGGATGCGCTGACCATAGAAACGTTTTTTAGCCAAGACATAACCTGCTAGAGAAGAGGTTGCGCAGACTAGGAACATGGTTACTAGTGAGATAAATACAGAGTTCCACATCCACTGCATAGCAGGGTTTTGCACCATGAGTTGTTGGAAGTTCTCCATGGTTGGCATTTTAGGGAACCACTGCGGCGGAATCATAATGGTATCAGGCTGTGATTTGAAGGCCCCTGTCAAGATCCAGTAGAATGGAAAGATGAACAGCACGGTCAACAAGAGCAAGATAATCGTTGAAATAACAGTAAAAGCTGTTAAAGGGTTCTTTTGTGTAGGTTGCATAACTGTCTCCTTTCTTTAGTATTCTACGTCGTTTCCGAGGATCTTGAATTGAGCAAAGCTGACAATGGCAATCATCACTGCCAAGAAGACACCGATGGTATTTGCATAGCCGTATTCTGTCAATTGGAAGGCTTTTTCGTAAAGGTAGTACATCAAGGTACTTGTTGAGTAGTTTGGACCACCAGAAGTCAACAACTGAATCAAAGCGAAACATTGGAATGAGTTGATAGTCGTAATAATCGCGATGTAAAGAGTTGTTGGAAGAAGGCTAGGCCATTTGATCTTCCAGAAGACTTGGAATTCAGTCGCACCGTCTACACGCGCTGCTTCAACAAGTGAGTTGTCAATATTCCCCATGGCAGCGATATAAAGAATAATCGGTTGACCAACAGATGTTGTCAAAAGGATAATCATAATCGCTAGCAAGGCCCAGTTTTTGTCACCCAGCCAAGAAATGTTTTGGCTGATGATGTGGCTTGACTTAAGGACAAAGTTTAGAATCCCTGATAGTGGGTCATAGATCCATTTCCATACAACCGTTACGGCAACACTACCTGTAACTACAGGAAGGAAGAAGACGAAACGATAGAAAGAACGGGCAATGGCATTTTGATGATAGGTTTGAGATGCTACAAAGAGCGAGAAGAGAACCACAATCGGAACAGATCCAATAACCAGGATAACGGTATTGATCAAAGACTTCACAAAGACAGGGTCTTTAAACATGCGAATGTAGTTGTCCAAGCCCACAAACTCAAATTTCGTCATGGAGTAGTTAAAGAAACTTGTAATGAATCCCATAATCATAGGAGCCAAGACAAAGATGACAAAGAAGAATAACACTGGTGCTAGGAAAGCGTAGGAAATCACTGTTTCCCGCATACGAATTTTATTGACTTTCACAGTCGGCACCTCTCTTTCAAATAGAATAGTTTTTGATTTTCTTGAACTGTTTTAAAACCAAAATGAAATTTTTTAAGATTCGCTTATGTAAGAACTTCATTTTAATTTCGTGACAGTTCCTACCATTTCAAACAAAAGTCCCCCTTTTCTTACACCGTAGTGCACAGGGAAAAGGGGGAATCAATCTGACTTAGTGCTTATTGTTTTGTAGCTTTTTTGATGGTTTCGTTAGCTTTTTCAGTGAAGACTTTCAAAGCATCTGCTGGTTTTTCGTCACCATTTGATACAGATTGCAACATTGGGAACCAAAGTGTTCTCATTTCAGCAAATCCATCGATAGTGTTGTAATATGGTGAGTAGTATTTAGTCCAGCCACTGATTGTTTCCATACGTTTGTCTTCATAAAGTTTGCCAAATGAAGTACGAACTGGGAAGGCACCTGTACGAACAACGTCTTTAGGTCCCCATTCTTTGTCATCTGCGATGAATTGAACGAATTTCTTAGCAGCTGCGATTTTCTTATCGTCTTTGTTGTTAAATACTGCAAATCCGTTTACAAGGTATTCAAGAGATGGTTTACCAGAGTCTGATGGGAATGGTACTTCTACCACATCTACCTTACTTGCTTCCAAGAGTTTCGCTTGGATACCGTTTTGAGCTGGAGCCCAAAGGATTGTGTATGATGTTTGACCGTTCGCAAAGTTTTGGATGTCTGCCCCACCGTCAAATTGTGAACCATTGTTCAACAAACCGTCTTTAATCCAGCTAGCCGCTTTTTCAAGACCTTTGACGAATTTAGGATCGTCAGTTGTATATTTGGTTACGTCTTTGTCTGTTACAGAACCGCCATAAAGGTTTGCGATGAAGGCACGTGTTCCTTGGTCTCCCCCTTGACCAGAACTGAACAATGAACCTGGAGTGTAGCCTTTATCTTTAAGCGCTTTCAAAACTTTTTCAAAGTCATCAGTTGTCCAACCTTCTTTTACAAGGTTTGCAACTCCAGCATCTTCCAACATCTTCTTGTTCATGGCCATATAGAATGGTGCTGAACTGATTGGATACATGTAAGCTTTGTCTCCAGCCTTACTTGCTTGTACGATGTTTTCGTTGTTAACATCTTTGACGAATTCGTCTGTGAAGAGGTCGTTCAACTCAGCCAATTTACCATTTTTACCGTATTGGATGATACGTCCTGGTGCGTCAAAGAGTACGTCTGGCGCTGTTCCTGCTTCGATAGCTGTTGTGATCTTTTCTGGACCTGACTTGAAGTCGATGGTTTCCAATTTCACTTTTACATCTGGATTTGCTTTTTCAAAAGCTTCGATGATTGATTTTTCATAAGTTCCAACACCGTCACCCGTTTTTTCTTGTGTGAAGACTGGGAATGCCCACCAAGTGATTTCTGTTTTTCCGCTATCGCTACTAGAGCTTCCAGCATCTTTACTTCCACCAGAGTTACCACAAGCAGCAAGGCCAAGAATCGCAGCACCCGCAAGTACTGTACAAGCTAGTTTTCTAAATTTCATTTGTATTCTCCTAATTGATAAGCGTATCCATATTGGATAGTGAGTTTTTTAAATTTGTATACGTTTTCATTTTGTCCGACGCATCGACCACTCTCCTCTTTTTTGAGATTGTGTTATTTAAGACCGGCAACAAAGCGTTCCGTAATCTCTTTTGGTCTAGTAATAGCTCCACCAACCACGATACCTCGCACCCCATATTCAAGGATTTGCTTAGCTTGTTCTGGTGTATGAATTTTCCCTTCAGCGATGACATCCACTCCTGCTTCACAAAGTTTTTTGATCAGTTCAAAGTCTGGACCATCTACTTTTGGACTATATGAAGTGTAACCTGATAGGGTTGTTCCAACAAAATCAATTCCTGCTTCAACTGCTGCTATACCCTCTTCAAACGTGCTGGTATCAGCCATTAAGAGTTGATGCGGATATTTTTCTTTGACTTGTCGGATAAAGTCCTGAATTTCCAAACCGTCGTAACGTTCACGTTTGGTACAATCCAGAGCAATGACCTCGATGTCTAGTTCAGCCAGTTCATCCACTTCTTTCATCGTAGCTGTAATGAAAGGCTCCTGTGGCGGATAGTCACGCTTGATAATCCCGATAATCGGGAGTTTCGTAACCTCCTTAATCTCCTTGATATCGCGAACACTGTTTGCTCGGATACCGACTGCTCCACCTTGCTCAGCCGCTTTGACTAGCAAGGGAATGACTCCTCCCGCTTCTGTATAAAGCGGTTCGTGAGGAAGTGCCTGGCAAGAGACAATGATTCCATCTTTGATTTGTTCAATCAAGGCTTCTTTGCTGATCTGTGGCATCCTCTTTCCTCCCTTTCTTGTTCTTATGGGCTTATTATATATCATTTGTTAAGCGCTTTCAATAGTTTGTGGTAGAATAGATTTCAGTTTCAAAACTATTTTATAGAACAGACTATCCTGAAAGTAGTTTCAGACCTCTTATGATTTCGAATCAAGCTGAATTTAATAAAGAAAGATAGCAGGCTGAAAAACCTGCTATCTCTTCTGAGACTTATTCAAATAGCTTTTGCTTATTATTCTTTTCTCTTCTTACCAAATGCAAACAAGGATAAAAGAACACCTGCAAGACCAAGGGAAAGCAGTGAGCTTGTTTCCTTGCTTCCTGTATTTGGAAGTTCATCTTGTTTAGCGGCTGGCGCTTGATAGGTCACATCTTGGACTAGAGACAGTTTGTTGTCTGCAGCTACTAATACTAGATTGGTGTCTCCCTTGTACTCTGGCACTTCAAGGACTGCTGCCTCAGCACCATTGACACCACCCTTATACTCTGGCAGGTCATTTGAAGCTGCCAAGACAAAGTTAGCACCTCCTCTATATTCCGGAAGCTCGTTTGAGGCTGCTAGAACAGCATTGACTCCACCCTTGAACTCTGGCAGTTCGTGGACTGCCGCTTCAACAGCGTTGACCCCACCTGTAAATTCAGGCTTATCTACTGTTGGAGCGGGTTCTTCACCTGCTGTTGCCAATGGACCTGTGTACTCTGGTACCTCTGACACAGCTGCTTCTTCTGCATTAACACCACCTGCGAATTCAGGGTTTTCTACTGTTGGAGCGGGTTCTTCACCTGCTGTTGCCAATGGTCCAGTGTACTCTGGTACCTCTGACACAGCCGCTTCTTCTGCATTTACACCACCTGTGAACTCTGGAACCTCATGGATAGCAGCTTCACTGCCATTAATACCATCGCTTAGTTTAGAGCCAGCTAAAGAAACTGGTAAATTGTGCATGCTTTCAATTGCACCCTCAGCTAGACCTGTAATTCTTTGACCCATATCCTCTGGATCTATTGTGAATAGGAGAGTTTTTGTATCGTACTGGGTCATAAAGGTTGCTGTCTTGCCATTTGCCAATTGAAGGGTCGGAGCCTTGTTTACCAATACTTCCGAATCGAACTCCATGGCAATAATACCTGGCCATTTTTGGATAGCATATTTTACTTTTGCTTCTTTAGGAGAAATTCTTTCCTTAGTCAAGAAATCCCAGTTAAATTTCTTAAAGGAAAGTGTGTACGGAACTCCTCCAGGAGCATGGTGTTCATATAAAAGTCCAAATTCATCTGGCCCGATTTGTTGAAGTGAGTTATAAGCATACTCACCTTCTTGAATCAAATGGTGGTGCAACCAAGTTAACTGGCCATCTTCTTCAACACGAGCCACTCGAATATAACCATTTTTACGACCTGGACCGTTCGCATTTGCCAAGAGAATATATTCTTTGCCATTTTGAACCGTGTGAGTCGCAGCCATTTGAACATAAACATCTGGCACGTCGTAACGTTCAACATTATTGTCCCAAGTTAGACCACCATCATGACTGGTTGCAACCTGTAGATCTCCTGTCAATCCACGCATAAAGAGTTTGAGGTCCCCATTGTTTAACTGAACAACTGAAGCTTCCGTATTTTGAGCATAATAATTGCTCATGGTGCTTGAATCAACCACTGTACCATCATAAAGTGTACGATTGTCGTTGACACCACCACCCATATGCCAAGTCTTACCATGGTCGTCTGAGTAGATGATTCGAGATGATTGAGAACCATTGAGGTGGTTAGCCCGGTTGGTCGTATAGACAGGAACGACGATTCGACCTTTATGTGGTCCAGTACGAAGGGTAATCCCCACTCCAGGACCTACTCCTAGGAATTTCATCCAATCGGCTTTGACCATAGGAGTAATATCTTGAGGCGCTGACCAGATCTTCCCGTCGTCATCGCTGTAAGACATCCATAGGTAGCTATCCTTCGCAATTCTAAATGGAGAAGTTTTGTTTGTTGTGAAGTAGATATTGCCCAGTAGCTGGTCACCCTTGTATAGATCACCCTTGTCGCTATAGGCCGGTTTAACAGGTTCTACAACAACACGGTAGTCTGTTGCTTTACCATCTGGAGTGTAAACTGTACCATTTTCTCGAATAGTATAAGCTTCCTGTTCACCTTCTCGATAGAGGAGTTGATAGGTTTTACCATTGATTTCTTTGTAGGCTTCTTCTTTTTGCGAAGACATTCCAAAGATTCCTTTTCCTTCTGGGAACATGTCATAAATGGCAAAAATGCGTTTGGTTTCAGGATCTTGAGTCAGGGTCATATCGATATTCACTGGTGAACCGATTGATGGATCAGAAGCCTTTGGATTGTCACGTAGGTTGGTAATAGTTACTCGATCTCCCCAAGTTTTACCATTATCTTCACTGCGTCTGATGACCATGCCGATATCACCCCAGTCACTCGAATGGAGACGGCGTTCATCTGCACCTGCAATCAGCGTTCCTTTATCTGTCTTGAGAAGAGCTGGGATACGATAACTCTTGATACCATCTTTGTTTGGTTGGTTATGCATTCCCCCTTCAAAGACATCTTCTTTCTCAGTGACTTTTGCGCCCTCAGGGAGTTTCTGTTCTAAATCACCTCTTTCAAATAATTGACTTCGTGTTTGAACTTCATCTGGGCTTAAAGCACGATCGTAAACAGTTAGGTTTCGGACTTGTAGATTTGAGGACCAAACTGTTTTCTTGCCCCGTTTGGTTGCTCCAAGTTGAGCTTGATTAACATCTGGCATATCTTTGATGAAGTTCCCAGATTTTAGACTTGTTCGAGATAAGACACCGTTCACATAGAGACGAACTCGACCATGAGGTAACTCCGCTGTCGGTTGTTCGACAGTAAAGGTCACGGAATTCCATTGTCCTGGGCGAACTTTCAAAGGAGCATCTGTATACTTATCATAGAACTGTTCCCCGTTAGCGCCACGCCCTTCAATAAGAGCTGTATTATCAAGGACCGACATAGTAAAGTACTCATTTTCCTTGGTGTCACTGGATACAGAGAAGAGATTGTAAAAGCGTGGAGCTGATGCATCTGGTTTGAACTCCATGTGAACTGTAGCATTTTTTAGTTGCTTTAGTTTGTCTAGTTCACTTGATAAATCGACTCTCTGACCATTTGCCGCATTGGTTTCAACATCTTCTTTTTCAAGGACAGGATTAGCATTTTTTAAATCTCTTGAGTAATAGTCACGAGGAATAGCACCCTGATCCTCTGATTCCTCTTCCTTATTTGCTTCTTCTGCAGGGGTTCCCGTAGAGGATGGAGTTTCTGATTCTGCACTCTCATTTTTTTTCAAATGATCTTGGTCCACCACAACGCCGTTGTCTTGAGCTGCTGCCAATTTGCCAGCCAAATCTTTATCCAAATGAGCAAGATCTCCCGAGGACGCTTCTTTTGGCAATTCTGATAAACCTTGACCAGGTTCGACAGTTTCTGTATTGGCTCCTGCTGCATTGGCTTGCTCTTGAGCTAAGACTGGATTTGCTCCAAATACCACTGTACCAATCACTACCGATGCTGCACCGACTGCAAATTTTCGAATTCCGTATCGCTGTTTCCGATTTAAAGATTTGTAATTCATGTTTGTCCTTTCATTTTTCATAAAATAAAGCGCTTTCTTTTTCTTTAAAAATTTTTATTGTCTCTCAAGAGACAAGTTTTACAAGAAAGTATCCAACTTAATGAGAGCTCCCAATCCTCTCCCATTTTCTGCTGAGCCCGAGTTTTTAACCACCCGGCAGCCTTTTTCCTCCTTTCACAAGTGACTTTTCCTTTATTATACAATAAAGTCTTATATTTATATCTGTGTTCCCACAGAATAGATTTTACTTTTAAGAATATTTTAATATTTTAAATTTTCTAAAAGTACTTTCAGGTTTTGGACATAAAAAAGAGAGCTTCTGGGCTCTCTCATTCATTATCTTACGTACTTAAAAGGAATTTCACTACCACAGAGCCAGTTATAAACCTGATCATTGACAAAAACATTCATGGCTTCGTGAGCATACTCAGGCATGATGCGATAGGCCTTTTCGCAGGTCAGACGGTTATAAATTGCAAACTGGGTAATAGGATAGCAGACATCGTCGTCCAAGCCCGTAATCATCTTGACCTCACCTTGAATGCGATGGGCAAGATTTTTCACATCGATATAGGCAAGGGTTGCCATGATTTCCTCCTCTGTTTCATGGAAGGGATCGTGAAACTTGAAATAACGGAAGAGTTCATCATAGGCTTCACTGGTATTGCCAATCTCAAGCACTCGTCTAAAGTCTGACAAGAAAGGATAGATGGCAACTGTTTTCTGAATCCGAGGATTGAGCGCTGCTGCAACCAGAGCTAAAGCACCGCCTTGTGAGGCACCATAGCTAGAAAGTCGCTTCTCATCCACCTGTGGCAGACTAGCAATAATTTCAACCAACTGGTAAATATCCAGATAAACATCCTTATAAAAGAGATGTTCACGACCCTCAACAGCACCACGGATGATATGCCCTTTCACCGTATTTCCTAGTGAAGAGCGCGAGCCGTCTTGCGAATAGCCCGACTGGCCTCGGACATCCATGGAAACAACACCGTAACCAGCCACAGTGAAGGCCAGCATGTCGGCCCAGTCCCAGCCACGTCCCATATAACCATGGAAATGGAAAATTAACGGAACTTTACCCTCAGTCTTTGGAAGAACGACACGTGCATAAACCTTGCCTTCATTGGTTCCTTCAAAAGTGAGCTCATAGCACTTGACTTGGGGAATATGGAAATCTCTTTCCTCCAACTGGTAGGCAGGAAGGACTGAAACTTTTTTGACCTCTTCATCCCAGAAAGCATCAAAGTCTTCTGGCACCTCATCCCGTCCTTTATAAGTCTTGATTTCTTCTAGTAAAGCTGGATTTTTCATAGCATGCTCCTTTAGTTTTGTAATCGCTATCATAACTCTAGCATATCTAGGAAAGCAATGCAAGAAAGAATGCTAAATAGAAAGTGATTTTAGATTCTCTTTCCTCAAACCTATCGTCTGAAAGTAGTTTTAAAAATAAAAAGAGCGTTTCCGCTCTCTGTGTATCAATAGGTGCTAGCTCCTTTCTCTAGTTTGACGGTTTGGAATTTCTTTTGGTAGGTTACTTTAATCGTCATGTGAGAGTCCTCGTTTCTTTTTGATGATTCTAGTATAAGGCCCAAACCTAAAAGCTAGCTTAAGTTTTCCTTAGAGAAAGCTTATACTCAATGAAAATCAAAGAGCAAACTAGGAAACTAGCCGCAGGTTGCTCAAAGCACTGCTTTGAGGTTGTAGATAAGACTGACGAAGTCAGTTACATATATAATCCAAGGCGACGTTGACGTGGTTTAAATTTGATTTTCGAAGAGTATTAATCTAGATGTTCTTTCTTTTCCAGATGGAGAGCAATCATGCGCCATTCTGGATCCTCTTGCCAACCTTCTATCGAACTAATGTAGCTGGCAACCTTTCTGGCTTCTTCTAAAATCGGAAAATCTTCGATAATATCCGCCACTTGAAACTCTGGAAGTCCTGACTGTCTGGTTCCAAAAATCTCACCAGAACCACGCATTTTCAAATCTTCCTCCGCAAGGACAAATCCATTGGTCGTTTCTGTCATGATGCGCATGCGGTCCTTCCCAGAATCCGTCTTGGGATTAGCCACAAGAACAGCATAGGACTGCTTGTCACCCCGACCCACACGGCCTCTGAGCTGGTGAAGTTGGCTGAGACCGAACCGATCGGCATCCATGATAATCATGACGGTCGCATTAGGGACATTGACCCCAACCTCGATAACCGTCGTCGAAACCAGAATATCCGTTTTTTGCTCTTTGAAATCCTGCATGATTTGGTCTTTTTCGTCACTCTTCATCTTCCCATGTAAAAGAGACACCTCTGCCTTGCCGGCAAAATGAGCTGTCAACTCCTCAGATAAGGCAATAGCATTTTTCAGATCCAAAGCTTCAGATTCTTCGATCAGGGGAGAGATAACATAGGCTTGCGAACCTTTTTGAATTTCCCCCTCTAACCAAGTCAAGACCTGAGGCAGCTGCTCATGCTTAATCCAGCGCGTCACAATCGGCTTCCGCCCTGCTGGCATCTGGTCAATAATGGAAACATCCATATCGCCAAAGGCCGTGATAGCCAATGTTCGTGGAATGGGCGTAGCCGTCATCATGAGAACGTCAGGATTGTCGCCTTTTTCTCTCAGAATACGCCTTTGCCCCACACCAAAACGGTGCTGCTCATCGATGATAATCAAGCCAAGACGAGCATAATCCACCCCATCTTGTATCAAAGCATGGGTTCCGATAATCAAATCAGCCTCACCCTTGGCAATGGTCTCCAAAACTTCTCTTTTTTCTACAGCTTTCAAGGAACCTGTCAAGAGAGCCAGTTTCAAGTCTCGAAAAAGGTTCTGTAAACTCTCAAAGTGTTGCTCTGCTAGGATTTCTGTTGGAACCATGAGAGCCGCCTGGTAGCCAGCCGTCACCGCTGCAAACATGGCTAAGCCAGCGACCACCGTTTTTCCGCTCCCCACATCCCCTTGCAGAAGACGATTCATGTGATGGTCGGACTTCATGTCGGTCAAAATTTCCTGCAAACTCTTTTCCTGAGCTTGGGTCAGGGCAAAAGGCAGACTTTCTTTAACAGCCGACACTTTTTCCTGGGACCAATTCAGAACCAGACCACTTCCCTGAACTCTATTTTCAGACTTGAGTGACTGCAACTGCATTTGAAAATAAAAGAGTTCCTCAAATTTGATCCGACGAAGGGCCTGCTTGTATTCTGCCAAATCCTTAGGAAAATGCATAGCGCGAACAGCCTGGCAACGGGACATGAGTTTGTATTTATCCAGCAAAGACTGGGGAAGATTTTCCTCTATCAAGAGGTCCAACCCCTGATCAAAGGCTGTCTTAATGACCTTAACCAGACTGGCCTGACTGATTCCCTGAGCCAGACGATAAACAGGTTGGAGGTCTTCTTCCACTTGAGCTAGAACCTTCATCCCAGTCAAACTGGCCTTGGCACGGTCCCATTTCCCAAAGACAGCAAGAGTTGCACCTAACTCTATCTTATCAGCCAGATAGGGTTGGTTAAAAAAATTCACCGCAAAAACGACTTCTCCCTGCTTGAGACTAAAACGCAGGCGATTGCGCTTGAAACCATAATATTGGACACTGGCAGGAGTCACGACTTGACCAGATAGGACAGCCTTTTCGCCATCTTCCAACTCTAGCACCTGCTTGGTCTTGAAATCTTCGTAACGGAAAGGAAAGTAGAGCAAGAGGTCTTGCAAGTTTTCAATTCCTAGTTTGGCGTATTTCTCTGCTGACTTTGGTCCCACACCAGGTAAGACATGCAAGGGTTGGTGTAGATTCATGCTCCACTCCTTTCTTTTTAATGATATTCTCTCGGAATGCGGTCGCTGAGGAGGCAAACCACCTCATAGTTAATAGTTCCACGATAAGTCGCTACCTGAGTAGCTGTGATTTCCTTGCCACCGTTTGTGCCGATCAGGGTTACTTTTGTTCCTAGCGGATAAATCTTAGGCAGACGAATGGTGATTTGGTCCATAGATACTCGTCCGACGATTGGGCAAGCTTGACCATCTACCAAGACAGAGAAATTCTGCATGTCTCGTGTCCAACCATCCGCATAACCGATTGGCACCGTCGCAATGACTTGCTCACTATCCGCTTGATAGGTGGCTCCATAGCCCATGCAAGCTCCAGCTGGAACTGTCTTGACATGAACCAGGGCAGACTCCAAGGTCAAGGCTGGTGTCAAATCATAGGGTAAGTCCAAGACCTCTCCACTTGGATTGAGACCATACATGGCATCTCCCATACGGACTGCATTGAAAATAGTCTCTGCATGCCAGAGGGTCGTTGCCGAGTTACTGGCATGAACCAGTTCTGGAACTTCCTTCATACTTGCCAAAATAGCTTTAAAGCATTCTAACTGGGCATTAAAATAGGCATCTGATTCTTCATCTGCAGTAGCAAAGTGGGTAAAAATCCCCTCAACACGAGCACCGTGTTGTTGGAGCATGGTTTGAGCCTGCTCAGCCTCACTAGCTTCTCTAAAACCAATTCGTCCCATTCCTGAGTCAATCTTGAGGTGGACAGTCAAGCTAGATAAATCTGTCTCCCTAGCTAAGAGCGCTTGAATCCATTCCACCCCAGCCACAGTCAAGGTGATGTCGTATTCTTTTGCTAGAGCAATAGCTTCTATCTCAGAAACTCCTAAAATGAGGATTTTCTTGCTGAGTCCAGCCTGACGGAGTTCGATGGCTTCATCAATATTGGAAACACAAAATCCATCAACATCGTCCTGAATCGCCATCGCAACGGCAACAGCTCCATGCCCATAGGCATTGGCCTTGACCACTGCCCACTTGAGCGTTCCTTCAGGGATATGATCACTCATTTGCTGGATATTTTGTCGAATGGCTCCCAGATATATCAGAGCCTTGGTCGGTCTATGTGGACTAGCTTTCATGATTTTCCTCCAAAATGACACTGGCTGTCACAAACTGATCTGTATGGCTGATAGATAGCCAAATCTTTCCTGAAAATGGTGCCTGACTAAAATAAGGCGCGCCTCGTTCATTGTTCAAAACTTCCAAATCCTGAAAGGTCAGTTTGCCAATACCAGTTCCCATAGCCTTGGAAAAAGCCTCCTTAGCCGACCAACGACCTGCCAAGTATTCGATTTGTCTGCGCCCTTTGAGACTGGTAAAGCGCTCCATTTCCTTAGTAGTCAGCACCCGCTTGGCAAAGCCATTGTGCCGTGTAACTGCGTTTTCTATCGAAGCCAATTCTTCGATGTCAATTCCGTGTCCAACTATCATACTCATAAAAGGAGCTGAGATTCCCCCAACTCCATCCTTTTCACTTATTTTGTTAAGGTAGTATAAATTTCTTCTACCAGGGCTACTGTATTTTCCCAGCCTAGACAAGGGTCGGTAATGGAGCAACCAAAGACCTCTGGTTGGTTTTGACGACCATCAGCTAGGTAAGATTCGATCATAAAGCCTCGAACCGTCTTTTTAATCTTTTCATTCCAGTCACGATTCAGCAAGGCTTGACGAACAATGCGAATTTGTTCCATATACTGCTTGCCAGAATTGTCATGATTGGTATCGATGATAATGAAGGGATTTTCAAGCCCCATAGTCTCATAGCGATTGATGGCATTTAAGAGGGTTTCATAGTAGAAATTGGGTTCATTTTTACCATATTCGTTCATGGCACCACGAAGAATAACATGGGCCAAAGGATTTCCTGAAGTTTCCACTTCTTGGCCATGGTAAAGGAAGGTTTGCTTGTTTTGAGCCGCATAGATGGCATTAAACATGACCCCAAGATTTCCAGATGTTGGATTTTTCATCCCAACCGGAGCATCAATCCCAGAGGCTACAAAGCGGTGTTCTTGGTCCTCCACTGAACGAGCCCCTACAGCATGGTAGCTGACCAGATCATCAACCAAAACGAGATTTGACGGATAAAGCATCTCATCAGCTGTTGTCAATCCCGTCTCCGTAATCACACGATAGTGCAGCTGACGAACAGCTTGCAAACCATTGATGAGACTAGGAGCCTCGCTAGCATTTGGCTGATGAATCAAACCCTTATAGCCATCTCCATTGGTACGAGGTTTAGCTGTATAGACTCGCATGACGATAAAGATTTTATCCGCAACTTTTTTCTGCAAGTCAGCTAAACGGCGGGCATATTCCAAAACAGCATCTTCATTGTCAGAAGAGCAAGGTCCCATCACCAAAAGAATTCGGTCGTCCTCACCCGAGATGATGGCTGCCAACTCTCGATCTCGTGCTTCCTTATAACGCAAGACTTCAGGTGACAGCTGAGTTGCAGCCTTGATTGCTTCAATATCTATTTCTTGACCTTTTTCGATAAATGCCATCTTATTCTCCTAGCGTTTGGTAGATTTCGCGAACAAGTGCTTCCGTATTGTCCCAGCCGAGACAAGGGTCCGTGATAGACTTGCCAAAAACTTCTGGCTCATTTTGACGTCCATCTTCCAGATAGGACTCAATCATAAAACCACGAACGTATTTCTTGATTTTCTCATTCCAGTCACGGTTAATCAAGGTCTGACGAACGATACGGATTTGATCCATGTACTGCTTGCCCGAATTGTCATGATTGGTATCGATGATGATAAAGGGATTTTCCAAGCCCATCTTCTCATACTGATCAATGGTATCCACTAAATTATCATAGTAATAGTTGGGAATGTTTTTCCCGTATTCATTCAAGGCACCGCGAAGAATAGCATGAGACAAAGGATTTCCAGTCGTTTCCACCTCTTTGCCGAGGAAGAGAAAGCTCTGCTTGTTTTGTGCCGCATAAATCCCATTAAACATAACATTGAGATTTCCAGATGTTGGATTTTTAAACCCTGTCGAAAACCCTGCTCCACTCGCTACAAAACGGTGTTGCTGGTCCTCAACTGAACGAGCCCCAACAGCCATATAAGAAATCAAATCATCCACCAAAGGAAGGTTTTCTGGGTAGAGCATCTCATCAGCCGTTGTCATACCAGTCTCGGTAATCACGCGGTAGTGGAGCTGACGAACAGCCTTGATCCCATTGATCAAGCTAGGAGCTTCTGTCGCATTTGGTTGATGAATCAAGCCCTTATAGCCATCTCCATTGGTACGAGGTTTAGCTGTATAGACACGCATGACCATAAAAATACGGTCTTTGACCTCTTCTTGCAAAGCAGATAGACGCTTGGCATACTCGAGAACCGCCTCTTCGTTATCAGATGAACATGGTCCTATCACCAAGAGAATACGCTGGTCTTCCCCACGAATGATGGCTTCCAATTCCTGATCACGTTGATTTTTTCTCGCAAGAGCCGCTCCCTCTAATTTAGACAAGGCGCGAACTTCTTCAATGTTAATTTTAGGACTTTTAGCTTTAAATACCATGATTCATCTCCTTATAAAGCAAACGGACACCAAGCAAAAAATGATTTTTACCAGGTATCCGCCTGTATCTTATCTCATATTATTGTCTCTTTCCATGACAGTTCTTGAATTTCTTACCTGATCCACATGGGCATTGGTCGTTCCGTCCGATTTGGCTCAAGTCCAAATCTTCTGGAAGGCTTGCCTGCTGCGCTGCGATATTACGAGTCGCAGTTGTACTGATATTGTGTTCAGTTTGCGGACGTTCTTGTTCATGGATTTGTGCTTTCATCATCAAGCGGGTCACATCGAATTCAATCGATCCAATCATGTCGTTAAACATGCGGAAACCTTCTGCTTGATATTCTACAACTGGGTTGTTTTGAGCATATCCACGAAGACCAACAGCATTTCGCAACTGGTCAAGAGCATCGATATGGTCTGTCCACTTGTTGTCTACAACACGTAGAATCAAGACTTTTTGGAATTCTTTCACTGCATCTTCGTCACGAAGCTTAGCAACTTGGCTGTCATAGACTTTCAAGGCACGTTGGAAAAGTTCATCTTTGATAGCTTGGTCTGACAGACCTGCAAGATCTGAACGGCTAATTGAATCTTCTGGAAGCAAGTTATACTTAGCAAAGTTCAAGATTGCTTCCAATTTTTCATCTTCCTTAGAACGTGCATGTGCATCCACGATACGTCCAATGGTACGACGAATCATAGCATGGATTTCTGGTGCCAAGTCACGATCTGCAGTAATGACATCATAACGTTGTGCATAGATGATCTCACGTTGTTCACGCATAACATCATCGTATTGAAGGACTTGTTTACGAGTGTCGTAGTTGTTTCCTTCGACACGTTTTTGAGCTGCTTCAACTTGACGCGTTAACATGCGAGATTCGATGGCTTCGTCAGACATATTGAGACGTTCAAAGACACCTTTCAAACGTTCTGAACCGAAACGTTTCATCAAATCATCTTCAAGAGACAAGTAGAATTGTGACTCACCTGGGTCTCCTTGACGTCCTGAACGTCCACGAAGCTGATTATCAATACGGCGACTTTCGTGACGCTCTGTACCAATGACGCAAAGACCACCAAGTTCACGAACTCCTTCACCAAGCTTGATGTCGGTACCACGACCGGCCATGTTGGTTGCGATGGTAACGGCACCACGTTGACCAGCGTTCATGATGATTTGCGCTTCTCTGTAGTGGTTCTTCGCATTCAAGACTTCGTGAGGAACACCTGCTGCTACCAATTTCTTAGAAAGGAAGTCACTCGTTTCAACGGCAACTGTACCTACCAAGACCGGCTGACCTTTTTGGTAACGAGCTTTTACATCTTCAACTACAGCCTTAAATTTCGCATCAAGACTTGCATAAAGAAGGTCTGAGTGGTCGATACGTTGAATTGGACGGTTAGTTGGGATTGGGATAACACGAATGTTGTAGATTTCGCGGAATTCTTCTTCTTCTGTTTTACCAGTACCTGTCATACCTGCCAATTTCTTATACATACGGAAGAGGTTTTGGTAGGTAATAGAAGCTGATGTCTTGGTCTCATCTTGGATTGGCACACCTTCTTTTGCTTCAATCGCTTGGTGCAAACCATCAGAGTAACGACGACCTTCCATGGTACGACCTGTAAATTGGTCGACGATCAAGATTTCCTGCTCTTCACTAACCACATAGTCGATATCGAGAATCATGATATAGTTGGCACGGAGGGCATTGTCGATAAAGTGAGTAAGAGCTACATTTTCAATGTCGTAGAGATTTTCTAATTTGAAGTAGCTTTCAGCCTTGTCAATACCAGAATCTGACAAACCGATCGTCTTAGACTGAACGTCAATGATATAGTCGTCCTTGTCCAAAGATTTCACGAAGTGGTCCGCCATATGGTAGAGTTGGCTTGTTTCAACTGCGTTGGCACCTGAAACGATCAATGGTGTACGAGCTTCGTCGATCAAAATTGAGTCAACCTCATCGACCAAGGCATAATTGAGTGGACGTTGCACCATGTTTTCTGCACGAACGACCATGTTATCACGAAGGTAGTCGAAACCAATCTCTGAGTTGGTTGAGTAGGTAATATCACAAAGATAAGCTTCTTTTTTCTCCATTGGAGATTTTGCTGTCAAGTTGATCCCTACTGACAGACCGAGCCATGAGTACAATTCACCCATTTCAGTCGCGTCACGTTCTGTTAGGTATTCGTTGACTGTAACTACGTGAACCCCTTTACCTGCAAGGGCATTGAGGTACACTGGCATGGTCGCTGTCAAGGTTTTCCCTTCACCGGTACGCATCTCTGGAACGTCACCATGGTGAAGAACAATCCCACCCATGACCTGAACCTTATAAGGGAAAAGCCCAAGGACACGTTTTGCAGCTTCGCGAACTACCGCAAAAGCCTCATATAGCAATGAATCAAGTGATTCACCCTTGTTGTATCGTTCTTTAAATTCGTCAGTTTTCGCTTTTAGTTCTTCGTCTGACATTGCAGCCATTTGGCTCTCATAATTTAGAACCTTATCAGCCATCTTTTCTAGACGACGAAGTTCTCCTTTATCATTTTCAATAATCGTTTTTAAAATATTAGCCATGATTTTCCTTACTTTTAATTCTGAATATTTTAGAATGTTCTTTTCATTTTAGCATATTTACTATTATTTTTCAAGAAAGAATCCTTAATTTACAACGGAAAAGAGCAGTCAAAATTCAGCTTTTTTGCATAAATCCTCTGTTGCTATTTTTTTGTTTTTTGTTCGTGAGGCGTGCTTGATAATCCAGGCACAACTTGGACTTACATCCTCCTTCTGCCAAGTTTGAAGTATCTTTTCAAACTTATCAGGGGCTTCCTTGTATAAATCATTTAGATTGTTCGCTACGCTTTTTTGAATGGACTTGTCTCTATCATCCTTTAGATTGGTCAGAATCGTGGTGAATTCCTCAAGATAATCTAGCACCACGATTTGTCTCTTAGCCCAAGGCAGACGAATACGCATGCACTCGCTGGCAAGTCTACGAACGCGCAAATTTTCATCCCGACTCCATTCTATCAGCAAAGCCATTGTATCCTTAGGATAGCGAGCCAGTAAGGGCCTCATGGAAAATTCTCCCGTAAACCGCTTGGTGAGTTCCTTACTAAAGGCCGCGCTCAATTCAAATTCTTGGTCCCCGTATAGCTCTACATATTTACCAATTGGCCAAAGCCAATATCCTTCTGAGAACATACCTAAACCACCCTCTAGCTCAGGACCTAAAATTTTCTCAAAAACCTTGAGGGAGTCCTGATAGGATAGGGGAAGGCAATCTTTGATACTTTTAGCCAAGAGTTCTTGACGCTGGCTAAACTCCAAATTTTCCAAATCTTTTTCTAGCAACAAGCTAAATTTTTGTCCCTCAAAGGCAGGGGACGCTTCTTGCAATCGTTGACTCAAATCCCTAGCATAAGCCAAGTCATAATAGTCCTTTACTTTTTTCGCCATTTTTAAATTCCTTAATCTTCTGTTTACGGAACTTATTATATCATACAAATAGCCCGTCAACAAAATCATTTTCACCCTTCAAACTATTTTGACAAGAAAATAAAAAGGACTAGAAACTAGTCTAGTCCTTCATTTTTTAATGTTTAATTTCCCAAGAATACAGGCAGTATCCCAAAATACCAAAAGAGATTGATCCAGAAGGCCATGCAAAATAGGACTCCAAAGATAAAGAGACTGATCTTTTTAATCAGTATGGAGTATAGAATGGATAAAACACCAAAAACCACGAAGAGTTTTTTCATAAGGAAATAATAAATTGAAACTCCTCCTATTTGCCAATCCCAAGGAAGGAAAAACATGAGGAACCAGAGAAGGCAAATCGTAAGAATATATCTCTTGTAGTGCGCTTCAAGAAAGGCTTTTGTTTTCTCCATAGCAAACCTCCATTTGAGTCACTGTCTCTTCCCTTTTATTATACCAAAAAAACCTGGAAAAAGCTTTCCAGGTTCGGATTTGAAATCACTAGTTATACTAGAAAAATTACTTTATTCATAGGCTGATTCACTTTATTGACTTGATGAAGAGGTTCCAAAATCGACCTTAGGAACTGTCTTGGCTTCTTCTGTTTCTTTAAAGGTTTCAGCTTCTTTAAAGTTCATCATATTCGCAAAAAGCACGGTTGGAAAACTTCTCAACTTTTGATTGTACTCAGCTGCGACTTTATTATAATCCTTGCGTGCTACAAAGATACGATTTTCACTTCCTGAAAGTTCGACCATTAGTTGCTCAACATTTTGATTGCTCTTGAGTTCTGGATAATTTTCCGTCAAGGAAATCAAGCGGGAAAGAGCAGAGCTCAATTCTCCCTGAGCCTTTTGGTTTTCTTCCGAAGTTACTGAGCTACTACCGATTTTAGCTCTAGCATCAGCAATCTTGGTAAAGACTTCGGTTTCATGATTCATTTGTCCTTTAACGGACTCCACCAAGTTACCAATCAAGTCCGAACGACGTTGGAGGGCTGTCGAAACATCGGCCTGAGCCTGCTCCACTTTAGTCTGTTCACCAACCAGACCATTATAGGTCGTCACTGCGGAACAACTTCCCAGAACTAGTAGTCCAAAAAAGATCGCCACTATTGAGAGAATTACTTTATTTTGTTTCATATCAAAACCTTAACACTTTCTTTTATCAACTTTTCTGAGAAAATACTCAGATTTTAAATCAATTTCCAAAGTTTTTTTATTTTTAAATTAGGAGTGAACTGTTGCAAAGGAGTCACCTTACTGCATGGAGAAATCGGTTTGAGCAATATACAATCACTCACCAATCATCAGACGAACCACCGCCATCAAAGCCACCGCCGTCCCAGCCTCCAGATGAGTCGGAGCCCGAGTCAGACCAAGAGGATCCTGAATCTGATGAGTCACTGCTCCACCAGCCACCGCCAGAATCATCGCCGTGTGAACCGCCACCACGACCTCCAGATATAAATCCGATGATCATCACGATGAAGTAAATGAGAATTCCAAATCCGATAACTCCATCACTCGAACTGCTTTTTCGATGACGTCTCGAAGAACTGCTCTCACCAGCATACTTTTCAAGTTCCCTTAAGCGACTAGAGTTGGTAGTATAATCGTAACTACTTTTAGAACTTGAAGCAGTCGTACTCGATCCACTATAGAACATGTAGTTGAGATTATTGACTATTGAGAGAACACCCTTATTATAGTCACCATTTTGAAAGTAAGGGCGTGCTGTTGTCAAGAACCTGTGAGTCTGATAGTCAGTGATCTTACTGGCCACATTATTACTGGTTTCAATCCGTGATTTTCTATCCTGGACTGCGACCACAATCAAGGCACCGTGATTGTCTCCCGAGTAGCCAATCTTCCAAGCTCTAGCTGTTTCATTGGCGACTGTTTCAATTGTTTCTCCATCTAGGCTTTTTACAACATAAACTCCCATTTGGAATTTTTCTGATTTTTTACTATTGACATTATTCAATTCTCGTATCTGACTTATAGTCTCATCCGTTAAATAATGATCCGGGTCATAGATCCCGTACTCAGGTTTTTCAGGTGCTGTGAATGCTGACAAGAAGAGAAAGACCATCAACAATCCAAGCAAGCGAACCAACAAACTATGTTTAAATAATCTGCTTTTTTTCATAATAACCTCCCTGATAAAGGAAAATTGATTTAAGGAATTATAGCATTTTGATTTTTACAAAGAAAGTGCATTTTCATTACAAATAGGTTACAAAAGCTAGGAGAATGATTGAATTTTGATGACAGATTTTCCCTTCGATTGGACAGGATTTTTTTCACCTATTTTATAGAAAAAAGAAGACATACTAGTCTTCTTTTAAGTTATTCTTATTGGAAAATATGCAAGGCTTACTTGCGTTTTCTCGCGATCAAATGAATCGGGGTTCCTTCAAAGACAAAGGCCTTGCGGATTTGATTTTCCAAGAAACGCAGGTAAGAGAAGTGCATGAGTTCTTCTTCGTTGACAAAGATGACAAAGGTTGGTGGCTTGGTTGCCACTTGGGTTGCGTAGAAAATCTTGAGGCGTTTCCCTTTGTCTGTCGGTGTTGGATTGATGGCAATGGCATCCATAATCACATCGTTCAAGACTGCTGATGGAATCCGAGTGTTTTGACTCTCGCTAATTTGCTTGATCATCTCAGGCAGTTTATGGAGACGTTGCTTGGTCAAAGCTGATACAAAGACAATCGGTGCGTAAGGCAGATATTGGAACTGCTCACGGATATCCTCTTCCCATTTTTTCATGGTGTGGTTGTCTTTCTCAAGAGTATCCCACTTGTTGACCACGATGATCATCCCTTTACCGGCTTCATGGGCAAAACCTGCGATACGTTTGTCGTACTCACGGATACCTTCTTCGGCATTGAGGACCATCAAGACCACGTCAGAACGGTCAATGGCACGCATGGCACGCATGACAGAATATTTCTCCGTATTTTCATAAACTTTACCAGACTTACGCATACCAGCTGTATCAATCATGGTAAACTCTTGACCATCCGTATCTGTAAAATGGGTATCAATGGCATCACGCGTTGTTCCAGCTACTGGACTAGCAATCACGCGGTCTTCGCCCAAAATGGCGTTGATCAAACTTGATTTTCCAACGTTTGGACGACCAATTAGGCTGAATTTAATGACATCTGGATTTTCTTCTTCGACTTCATGTGGTAGATTTTCCACGATGGCATCCAGTACATCACCCGTACCAATACCGTGGACAGACGAAATTGGCAACGGTTCACCTAAGCCTAGTGCATAGAAATCAAAGATATCATTTCGCATCTCAGGATTGTCAACCTTGTTAACTGCTAGGATAACAGGCTTATGGGTTTTATAGAGTTTGCGAGCTACGTACTCGTCCGCATCTGTGATTCCTTCTTTACCAGACACTACAAAGACGATGACGTCTGCTTCTTCCATGGCAATTTCTGCCTGGTGTTTGATTTGCTCCATAAAGGGAGCGTCGACGTCGTCAATCCCTCCAGTATCAATCATACTGAAAGAACGGTTGAGCCACTCACCCGTTGCATAGATACGGTCACGTGTCACACCCTCGACATCTTCTACGATTGAGATCCGCTCACCAGCGATCCGATTAAATAGGGTTGATTTCCCAACATTGGGACGTCCCACAATGGCAATAGTTGGTAAGGCCATGTTTTCTCACTTTCTACAATAACTTTTTCTGTTCTAGATTCTTCCGAGTTGAACTAGGTTCGGCTTGACCAAACTGCTCTGCCAAACGCTGACTCCAAGAGGTTGTCGCACGCGCACCAGCATAGTCTGCCTGTACCTGGTCATAGTCCAAAATCGCTTCAACTGGCTGTTCTTGGTATTCTTCTTCAAATACCACTTGGTTCAAAGGCAGTCTTGGTTTGACATCATGTTGTTGATTTGGCACGCCAAGGGCAATCCCAAAAACAGGGTAGGTATAGTCAGGCAAGTTAAAAAGCTCTGCCACTTCTTCTGACTTGTAACGGACCAAACCGATAATCACACCACCATATCCCAGACTCTCAGCCGCAAGCAAGGTATTTTGCCCAGCAAGCGCAGCGTCCACAGAGGTGATGAGGAGACCTTCCACTCCTTGGGGCTGGAAAGTGTCCGTATGGAGGCTTGATCCTTTTTCTGCACGGTTTAGGTCACCAACAAAGAGCAAGAATGCAGCTGACTGGCGAATGGCTTCCTGAGGAACCAATTCATATAAGCCGTCTTTCTTCTCTTGACTGCGCACAAGAATCACAGAGTAAGATTGGAAATTTTTCCAAGATGACGCCATTTGTCCAGCAGTCAAGATTTCATTTAAGTGCTCTTGAGGAATCTCTTGCTCCTTAAAACGACGAACTGAAGTATGAGCTTTCATCAGTTTAATGGTTTCTGTCATCGGCGATTTTCTCCTTCTAGTCTTGTTTCCTCAGCCAAATAACGGATTCGTTCCATAACCCGTCTAGCTTCCCAAGTCTCATCATTTCCATTCTTTCCTTTGGCAAAATGTTTTTCCAAATCTTGGAAATTAAAGTTGGAAGTAAAGAAGGTCGGCAAATCTTCCTGCATGCGATACTGGAGAATAACTTGGAGAATCTCATCACGCACCCAAGGGGTAGACTGCTCTGCACCAATATCATCCAATACCAAGACTTCTGCTAACTTGATCTCATCCACCAAGGTCTTCACAGATCCTTCACCGATGGCATTTTTTACATCAATGACAAAACTTGGATAGTGGAGAATGGTTGTTGAAGCACCACGTTTTTCAGATAAGTCGTGAGCCAGGGCTGCCATCATGAAACTCTTACCGACACCAAAATCTCCGTAAAGATAGAGGCCTTTTCGGATACTTGGGTAAAGGTCAACAAAGGCATAGAGTCTCTCAAAAATCGGCAAACGTCCTAAGTCATCTAGGTCAATCTGAGCCAATTTCGCTTTCTTGAGACTTGCTGGTAGATTGATCAACTTGAGACGATTCTTGATGGCCGCCTCTTTTTCAGCCGCGATTAGTTCTGGTGTTTCTTCATAAGATACATCTGCGTAGCCGTGATTCATGACCAAGATAGGCTTGTAGCCACGAGCTATATAGTCAGCATCCCCACGAAGAAACTTATCCCGTTCTGTGATATATTGGTTGAACTTGGAGATGCTACGATTTAACTCCTCTTGGCTGAGGGATTCTTTCTGGATAAAAGCCGCTACATCTGGGTCTTTCATAATCTGCTGGACTAGGTCCTGATACTGAAAACGACTTGTCTGACGTTTAATAACGTCACCCACACTTTCCATCTAGTCTCCTCCTTCTTCTAATCTGGCTAACATTTCTTGTTTTTTGCGTTCTAGTTCCAGACGAGTTTCCTCACTGGTTTGATTCTTGTATTCTGGATTACTCCACTTAGGAACATTTGTCTTAGTCGAGCTAGTTTTCGATTTTTGGTCTTCTTGCCCTTTTTGCTGACGCTCTCGAATCCGAAGCACAGCCTCTTCTGCTGTCCGAATTTTTTGATAAGCATAGTCATTTGCGACCTTCATGGCATATTTTTCATTGACATTAGCCGAATCAACCTTGTTAAAGGTTAGAAGTAAGACGATATTGATGACTTCGTCCAACAAGCCTAAAGACGCCATCTGGTGAAGAAGTTCTCTTTCACTTTGGGTGATGTTTCCTTTACGTGTTTGTTTGATTTCGGCTAAAAATTCCAGGGGAGTTTTATTTTTGGCTTCTCTGATAATGGTCATTTCTTTGGGGCTAAAGTCAGAAGTCGCTGGTTTTTGTGCTATCTTTTCACGCATGCGTTTGACTGAAATAACCTGAGCCACCGCTGTCGCCTTGGCTAATTGATAGGTTTCAAACCAGGTCCATTTTTTTTCATCTGCGATGGCAAACAATTCCAAAACATCCGTTTGCTCATTTTCAAAACGCAAGCCATCTCGAGCCATCAGGCGCTGGAAATGGTCCAAATCAAAATCGTTTTTTAACTTGCTTTTAGACTCGCTTGGGGTCACTTCTTCGATCAGGGTTGGAAAGACTTGGATCAAAGAAACAGAGAGTGCTTCTCCCTCACTTGGAGCCTGCTTCATAGCAGAAACAGCTGTATCCCCAATCTTTTTCTCTAATAATCTGCTATAGACAGAATGACTTAGAAATTCCTGACTGGAAAGGGGAGAATGAAGCTGTAATTCATAGACCTCCCCCTTTTGATAAAGGGTCAACAAATCCAAGGCAGACAAGACTTTAAAGGCTTGAAGCAAGGTCGGCATGCCAAAGTTTAAGTGGTTGAGGATGTGGGAAAGGAGGTGTTCCTTTTGCCCACCATCCCAAAAGGTAATGGCGTATAGATAGAGGCTCAGTGCCTCCTGACCGATAATCGGGAGGTAGCACTGCACCAGAGAGGAGGTATCTTGCGACACCCGATTATTCTTTAGAAAAGAAAAACGGTCATTTGGCTTCATCTATTTTTCCTTTTTCTTTTTAGAGGACTGGGTGATTTGCTGGAGCAGACTCTCCAACTCACTCACATCCTTAAAACTACGGTAAACACTGGCAAAACGAACATAGGTAATCTCATCCAGCTCTGCCAATTCTTCCATGACTAAAGAACCAATGTATTCACTTTGGATCTCATTCTCACTGCGACTACGGAGTTTTTGCTCGATACGATTGACCACCATGCCGATTTCATCACTCGAAACAGGGCGTTTCTGGGCTGAGCGGATAATCCCATTAAATATTTTATCTCTCGAAAACTGCTCTCGCGTACCGTCTTTTTTGACAACAACCAGTGTTCTTTCTTCTACTCGTTCATAGGTTGTAAAACGATGCTGACACTCATCGCACTCACGTCTTCGACGGATGGTATTTCCTTCTTCGGCTTGTCGACTATCAACAACACTAGACTTGGTAGCCCCACATTTTGGACAACGCATGCTTTTCCCTCCTTGTCGTTTTCTTTTCATTATACCATTTTTTGAGCAATTCCCAAAACAATTCTTATTTTTACTTGACAAGTTTTTTGTTTTATTGTATTATTTGATTAGAACAACAAAGACAAAGAAAGGAGACTATGATGTCCTGGTCATTTGATAATACAAAACCGATTTATTTACAGATTATGGAAAAAATCAAACTACAGATCGTTTCCCATGAACTGGAACCTAACCAACAGCTCCCAACCGTAAGAGAACTGGCGAGCGAGGCTGGGGTCAATCCCAATACCATCCAGCGCGCCTTATCTGACCTCGAGCGTGAAGGATTTGTATACAGCAAGCGAACAACTGGCCGTTTTGTCACCGAGGATTTGGACCTCATCCTTCAGTCCCGCAAACAACTTTCCGAGGAGCAACTGCAACAATTCGTCTCTTGCATGCTTCAATTTGGCTACAAAAAAGAAGAACTGCCAAATGTATTAAGCGACTATATTAAAGGAGTTTAAGACTATGACACTACTAGCACTTGAAAATGTAACAAAATCATATGGAGCAACTGCGGCACTTGACAATATCTCACTAGAGATCTCAGCCGGAAAGATTGTTGGGCTCCTTGGACCAAATGGATCCGGGAAAACAACCCTAATCAAACTGATTAATGGCCTCCTGCAACCAAATAAAGGACGTGTCCTCATTAACGGACAGGATCCAAGTCCTGCTACCAAGGCGATCGTCTCCTATCTGCCAGACACAACCTACCTCAATGAAGAGATGAAGGTTAAGGATGCTCTAACCTATTTTAAAACCTTCTATCAGGATTTCAATCTCGAAAGAGCCCAACACCTTTTAGACGATCTCGGTATTGATGAAAATAGTCGCCTCAAGAAACTATCAAAAGGGAACAAGGAAAAGGTCCAACTCATCTTGGTTATGAGCCGTGAAGCCCGCCTTTACGTTCTGGACGAACCTATCGGAGGCGTGGATCCGGCGGCCCGTGATTATATCCTCAATACCATCATCAATAACTACTCACCAACCTCTACGGTGCTGATTTCAACCCACTTGATTTCAGATATTGAGCCAATCTTGGATGAGATCATCTTCCTCAAAGACGGAAAAGTCGTGCGCCAAGGAAATGTTGATGATATTCGTTACGAGTCAGGTGAATCAATTGACCAGCTCTTCCGCCAGGAATTTAAAGCCTAAGCAAAGGAGATTATTATGTTTTGGAATCTAGTTCGTTATGAATTTAAAAATGTCAATAAATGGTATCTGGCACTCTACGGTGCTGTACTTGCAATTTCAGTTTTGATTGGAGCTTTTATTAACAGTCTTAGCCAGAGTTACAATCCTAACAATGCTGCTTATTTCATCTTCTTTTTAGTACTAGTCTTTGGAGGACTCAGCGTCACTCTTTGGATTGCAACAATCTTTTTAATCATCCGAAGATTCAAGGGAAGTGTTTATGACCGCCAAGGTTACTTGACCTTGACCTTACCTGTCTCTGAGCACCAAATCATCATCGCAAAACTTTTAGGTGGCCTTGTCTGGTCCATCTTAAGCTATATCGTCTTTATCTTGAGTATATTGATCATCATCTTCTTAACACCAATAGAAAAAGACTTCACTGCCCTCTATAACTTCATTTCCCCTTACCTCAGCTACGGCTGGCTGTATGCCCTATCACTATTTGTCAGTTCGATCGCATGGATTTTGTCCATTTACCTCTCCATCTCTATCGGGCAACTCTTTAACGAGTATCGAACAGCTATGGGAATTTTAGCCTATATCGTCATTGCCATCGTCATTGGTTATGTTTCTCTCTTCTTCAGAATTGAAAATGACTTTAACGTGATGGCTGGTACAGAAATCTTGCGCGATCTCTTTTTATCAGCTATCTACTATCTCGGTACCTACTACATCTTGAAAAACAAGGTTAATTTGCAATAAAAAATGCCCAGCTAGAAAGCTGGGTTTTTCTTTAACTCAATATCAAACTGGCTACGATGGGGCTGACAAATACGTAGAGTATACCGGTGACACCGATAGCCAAGCCACCCATGGCTCCTGCTACCGAGCCGTATCGAAAGGCTGTTCCCGTTCCGACTGCATGACCTGTTCCACCAAGGGAAAGACCAACTGCTACTGGATCATCAATTTTCAACCACTTCAAAAGGGTTGGTCCGATAACACTGGTCAAAATCCCAGTCGCCACTACGACGACCAAGGTCACAGTCGTCAAACCTTGCAATTTTTCTGTGATCCCCACTGCCATGGCGGTTGTCACTGACTTGGGAAAGAGAGAAATGGCTAGGAAAAAGTCCATACCAAATATTTTCGCTACTATGGCAGTGAAACAAGTATTGACAACTACTGCTAACAGACTACCAAAGAGAATACTGCGAGCATGATGCTTCATCAGGTGAAAACTCTTATAAAGCGGAATCCCTAGAGCCACGGTCGATGGGACAATCAAGTTGTTCAGATAAACCCCACCTTGGTAATAATCTTGATAAGAAATACCCGTCGCCTTAAGGAAAATAATGATAAAAATGGCTGACAAAAGCAGGGGCGTTGTCAATGGATGGGGGAAACGTCTGTAAATCAACATCCCCACTAGATAAGCTAGGATAGATAATGCAATCCCAAACAGAGGATTGGATACAAATTCACTCATTTGGCATCTCCTTTCTCATAATCTCCCTCAAATCGTCTCTTGATAAACTGAACCACTAGGGCAATAAGAATAATGTTGATGACAGCCGCAAAAAAGACAATCAAGACGATAGGCAAAAGATAAGGAGCAATCACATCAAACTTTTCCATGATACCTACTGCTGGTGGCAAAAAGAGAATAGTCATGTTGGCCAGCAAGAAATTCCCGACCATGTTGACATGTCTGGTCCTTAGCCACTTGAACTGTAGGGCTAGAAAGAGAATAATCAAGCCGATAATACTGCCTGGGATGGGCAAATGAAAGAAACTGGAGATTCCCTCACCGATTAGAGAAATCACAAAGAGAATCATCAATTGAACATATAATTTCATCCTAAACTCCATGAAATAAACTTCTTGCATACCAGTTTACTCTTTTTTCAGAAAATTTCAAGGAAATATTGAAATTCTTCTTTCTTGCAAGGATTAGTTAAAAGTAGTATAATCATTGCATGCGCAATCATCTTGTGTTACAAAGATAATCAGTAATGACTTTGTGATTTTTACTTTGAAAAGAAAGGAGAAAGCAATGACCTATTTGGAAAAGTGGTTTGACTACAACCGCCGTCAAAAGGAAATGGAAGCCTTGTTGGAAGAAACTATTGCCCAGCAGAGTGAACAAAGGTTGACCTTGAAAGAGTTTTACCTGCTCTACTATCTGGATTTGGCCCAAGAAAAATCTCTACGCCAGATTGATTTACCTGATAAGCTTCATCTCAGTCCAAGCGCAGTTTCTCGAATGGTGGCTCGACTAGAAGAGAAAAACTGTGGTTTGCTTAGTCGCCGGTGTTGCGATCAGGATAGACGGGCTAGCTTTATCTGCCTGACTGACGAGGGACAGACAACTCTAGCTTACCTGCAAAAGGCTGTCGAAGAAAGGCTGGAGACGAGTCTTGATTTCATTTCATAATCAGATTTCCTAAAAAAGTTGCGTGCGCAATCATTTTTCTTGACATTCCTCTTTTCATGGAGTACAATAAAGTCAAGATCGAACAAAGGAGTTTTATATGATCGAAATTACTTATCTAGACGCCAGCAAGCAAGAGAGAACCATGACTTTCGAGTCTTACCAAGACTTTGAACGTTCTCAACATGCCTGCCTTATCGGCGTTGCTGATTACTACACTGTCCAAAAATTAACCTACAATGGTCATGATTTGGACTACCATGGGACTTATGGAGATGTCTTCTTCTATCTCATGAAACAAGATTTAAGCCAATATAACTAAAAAAGGAGAAATACAATGGCAAAAGCAATTACAGATGCAACATTCGAACAAGAAACAAAAGACGGTTTGGTCTTGGTAGACTTCTGGGCAACTTGGTGTGGTCCATGTCGTATGCAAGGTCCAATCTTGGACAAATTGTCTGAAGAACTTTCAGAAGATGTCTTGAAAATCGTTAAAATGGACGTTGATGAAAATCCAAACACAGCTCGTGCTTTTGGAATCATGTCTATCCCAACCCTTCTCTTCAAGAAAGACGGCCAAGTGGTGAAACAAGTTGCTGGAGTACACACTGCAGAACAAATCAAGGCCATCGTTGCTGAATTGAGCTAATCACACAAGAGACCAAGTACTTTATTTGGTCTCTTTTTTCTTGCCCTTTGCCATTTTTCAAAAAATATGCTAGACTGTAGGTAGAATATTACGATGTTTGGGACATGCCATCGCTAAAAAAAACCTCTACTTGGTATTTTTTAGCTCCCCTCAAGGGAGCTTTTTGCGTGCTCTGAACATTTCCCATTTTGGAAGGAGTACTATGAAACGTCAATCAGCCTTGGTCGTCTTTAGTGGCGGTCAAGATTCCACAACCTGCCTCTTTTGGGCTAAAGAACACTATGAAACAGTCGAAGCCATCACCTTTGCCTACGGCCAACGCCATCATCTCGAAATTCAAGTTGCTGAAGAAATCGCTAAGGAACAGGGTATTCGTCATCACATCCTCGATATGTCTCTGCTGGGACAAATCACTGAAAATGCCCTGACCTCTGATCTGGAGATCGAGCAAAACGAGGGAGAGGTTCCCAATACCTTTGTTGACGGCCGCAACCACCTCTTTCTATCCTTTGCAGCAGTTCTTGCCAAGCAACGAGGCATTCAAGATATCGTGACAGGTGTCTGCGAGACAGACTTCTCAGGCTACCCTGACTGCCGTGATGTCTTTATCAAATCCCTTAATGTTACTCTCAACCTTGCCATGGATTATGACTTTGTTATCCAAACACCTCTCATGTGGCTAGACAAGGCTGAAACTTGGAAATTAGCCGACCAACTCGGTGCCTTTGACTACGTTCGTGAGAAGACCTTAACCTGCTACAATGGGATTATCGGTAGTGGCTGCGGTGATTGTCCAGCCTGTCACCTGCGCCAGCATGGACTAGATGTTTATCTCTCACAGAAAGGAGTGGGCTAATGTTTTTTGCACCCAAAGAAATCAAACAAGAAACTGGCGAGTCTCTGGTCTACAATCCTCACAGAACCTTGGTATCAAAAGAATTTACCTTTGATGCTGCCCACCACCTCTTTCACTATGAGGGAAAATGCAAGTCCCTGCACGGCCACACTTATCATTTACAAATCGCTGTCAGTGGATTTTTAGATGAACGTGGTATGACCCACGATTTCGGAGACATCAAAGCTATCTACAAGAACTACTTAGAACCCCACTTGGATCATCGCTATCTCAATGAAACCCTGCCTTATATGAACACGACTGCTGAAAACATGGTTTACTGGATTTTCCAAACTATGAGTCAAGAGTTGCCCGACGAGCGCGGTCTCCGTTTGGAATGCGTTCGCCTCTATGAGACTCCGACTGCCTTTGCGGAGTTTAGACGGGAGTGGTTAGATGACTAAGGAACGTGTCCTCAAACTACCTGTTCTGGAAATTTTCGGTCCAACCTTTCAAGGTGAAGGTCGTGCTATCGGGCAGAAAACCATGTTTGTCCGCACTGCTGGTTGCGACTACCACTGCGACTGGTGCGACTCTGCCTTTACTTGGGATAGTTCTGAAAAACCAACTCGTATGACAGCTGATGAAGTAATCGCTGAGTTAGACAAACTAGGAAGCTACGACTATGTCACCCTATCTGGGGGAAATCCTGCTATCCTAGCAGCCAACATGGCTGAGCTAGTAACCAAGCTCAAGGAACGTGGTGTCACTCTGGCTGTTGAGACCCAAGGTTCTCGCTGGCAAAATTGGTTAAAAGATATTGACCAAGTCACTCTGAGCCCCAAACCTCCCTCATCCAAGATGGAAGTCAACTTCGAGACTTTAGACTTTATCGTTTCCCAATTGGATCCAGACAAGGTCACCTTTAAAATCCCTGTCTTTGATGATGCCGATTTGGCCTTTGCTAAAGGGATTCAAGAACGTTACCAACCAGATGTCCTCTTCTTATCGGCTGGAAATCCTGAGCCCAAGGCTACAGGTAATATTGTTCAAGACCAACTAGACCGTCTCAAAGAACTCTGGGAACGCGTCGCTGCTGACGATAGCTGGGGCAATGTCCGCGTCCTTCCTCAACTCCATACCCTCCTCTACGACAACCAACGTGGTGTTTAGATTAGAAAGAAAAAATCATGTCACAACAAGAAGAAATGAAAAACCTAAGCCTACTGGGCAACAAAGAAACCAACTACATTTTTGACTATCAACCAGAAGTCCTTGAATCTTTTGACAATCGTCATGTTGAAAATGACTATTTCATCAAATTCAACTGTCCTGAATTTACCTCGCTTTGCCCAATCACCGCTCAGCCAGACTTTGCGACCATTTATATTTCCTACATTCCTGACAAGCTCTGCATCGAATCAAAATCCCTCAAACTCTACCTCTTTAGCTATCGAAATCATGGAGATTTTCATGAAAACTGTATCAACACTATCGGGAAAGATTTGGTCAACTTGCTAGACCCTCGCTATTTAGAGGTATGGGGAAAATTCACTCCGCGTGGTGGTATCTCAATCGACCCTTACTACAACTACGGTAGACCTGGAACTAAGTATGAAGGCTTGGCAGAACAGCGTCTCTTCCAACACGACCTCTACCCAGAGAAAATTGACAACCGTTAAACTCATACTCAATGAAAATCAAAGAGCAAACTAGGAAGCTAGCCGCAGGTTGCTCAAAGCACTGCTTTGAGGTTATAGATAAGACTGAAGAAGTCAGCTCAAAACAGTGTTTTGAGGTTGCAGATGGAAGCTGACGTGGTTTAAAGAGATTTTCAAAGAGTATAATACGAAAAAGCCCTGTTCCTCAAACTGAGAACAGGACTCTTTTTTCGTTTCTTATTCTTCTGTTCCAAGGAAATTTTTCGCAACAAGTGCTGCAAGAACGCCACCAACGATTGGGGCAAGGATGAAAATCCAAACTTGTTGAAGAGCTGCGCCACCTACAAAGACAGCAGGTGCCAAGCTACGAGCTGGGTTTACTGAAAGGCCAGTAATGTTCAATCCAACAAGGATCATCGCCATCAAGGACAAACCGATTACCAAACCAGCGATTGCGCCATTGCCCTTGCTTGCTGAAGTGACAGTCATGATAACTAGGACAAACAAGAAAGTTGCGATGACTTCAAACAAGAATCCACCAAAGACAGTGACACCGTTTGCCAAGGCATTTTCACCAAGGCTAGCAGTTGACATGCCTGAGTTAGACAAGAGGAAGAATACTGCAGCTGACGCAAGGAAAGCTCCAACTACTTGTCCAAGGATGTAGTTTACAAGTTCTGAAGATGACAAGCGTTTGTTTACAAACATAGCGATCGAAACGGCTGGGTTCAAGTGAGCACCTGAAACAGTTCCGATTGAGAAAGCTGCAACCACAATTGCTAAACCAAAGGCAAAAGCAATTCCAAGGTGTCCAAGACCATTAAGACCATTTCCAAAAACAACGGCTCCTGTTCCGATGAACACAAGCATAAATGTACCGATTAATTCAGCAACAAATTTTTTCATGATAAGTCTCCTTTTTTCAAACTATGTATTAGTCTATCAAAAGAAGGAAAGGGTTTCAAGAAAATTGACTGGAAAGTTATTTGAAAATTATGAAACGACTCGCTTATCCTTAGTACTGAAAGGATTGAATGGCTTCTTTCAAGTCATTTTGCAAACTATTTCTCTGGTCAAGTTGGATATAGACTTCCAACAGACAGGATCTGAAGTTGGAAAATTTATAAAAATCTTCCCTCTCTTCTATCGGAAAGTCAATAGTTTTTACCCAAGAAGCTACTTGTTCCTGCTCTAATTTCCCTTGCAAAATGGGTTCATAAAGTACTCTCGCTAAGCGCCAATCCTCATCATTTGTAAAACGAATGGTAATTCTTTTAAATAGTTGACCCAGTACATCAAATACTTCAGAAACTCTGTTACTAGGAAAATCTGGATGACAAACGACTTCCGTCAAGAGATCCGCTCCATGCGCAAAAGCGTGAACCCAACCATACTGACTTGAAAAACCTGTCGTATCCTTTTCTTTTTTTAAGTAATACAAACCTTGAGATAGCATAGCATTTCTTATATCAGCTTTTAATCCTTTATAGAAAAGAGAGTGCTCGTTACCATCTGCAGACAAAAGATTGGCATAAATAAGCGCCCTAAAAGAACGTTTAAGGGCCGAAACTCCTCTACTATCAATCTCTTTGTATAGACCTTCATCAGAGGAGACCTCTTCTGAAATAAACTGAAATTGCTCAAGGGAAAACAACTCTTCTTGAATCCCTCTAGCCAAACTCGTAAAAACCAATTCATCACGAATCTCTGGATTGGGATCCCCTATGTGATCAAGTAACCACTGGAGTTCTTCTTGACGATAGCTCGGTTTTTCTTCTGCTATTTTTCTAAGTAACTCTTGATACATGGTCAATACCTCTACATTTCTAGTAACTTATCAAAAAGCCATTCTCTGTTCATATCCTTATCCTAAATCCTCTTTACTCCCCCAACTCAGCACTGTAGGCGATAATCTGGTCAACTGTTTCAGACAGAAACTGAATCGTATCACGGAGTGGTTTGTCTGTTGAGATATCCGCTCCGATAATCAGGGCTGACTCAAGCGGTGTCTTGCTTCCACCTGATTTGAGGAGATTGAGCCAGTCTTCAGCTCCAGTTGCTGAATGTTTCAGATGAAGGTAACCTGCAGTCGAGATGACTAGCCCTGCCGAGTAGGTGTAGCTATACAAGCCCATATAGTAGTGAGCTTGGCGCATCCAAGTGAGTGCCGCATCGTCGTCAATTTCAATGGCATCTCCCCAGAAATCTGTCAAGACTTCCTTCATAATGCTGTTGAGCTTGCTTGCTCCAAAGGTTTCCCCTTCTTCAATCAATGTATAAACCTTACGCTGAAAGGCTGCTTCCAAGAGGTGGGTGATGAAATTATGGAAGTAGGTATCTGTCAAGCGGTGAGCAAGAGCGAAGCGTTTTTGACGTGGGTCGTCAGATTGGTGTTCCAAGTAATCACTTAAAAGCAATTCATTGAAGGTTGATGGCGCTTCGACGTAGTAGGTCGACATATGGGCATTGAAGTAACTTTGGTGATTGTCAGAAAAGATAAATTGACCAGAATGTCCGATTTCATGAATCAAGGTATAGACATCACTCAAACGACCAGTCCAGCTCATGAGGACATAAGGGTGCACGCGATACGGATCCGCCGCATAACCACCAGAATCCTTGCCACTATTAGCAGCAAAGTCCACCCAGCGTTCTTCTTGATAGCGCGCAACTTCCTGACAATATTCTTGTCCCAAAGGTTCTACTGACTTCATGACCAAATCATAGGCGTCATCAATAGTCACTTCAGGATTAAGGGCGCTGTCCAAGTCCAATTTCCAGTCTGCAAAGGTCATCTTTTCAAGACCATTGACCTTGGCAACATGCTTGAGGTATCTCTGAGCAACTGGTGCAAAGTCCTTCATGATGAGGTCAATCTGGCGGTCAAACATGGCACGGTCAACTTCTTGCTCAGCTAGGAGATAATCAAAGACTGAGTCATAGCCCTTCATATCAGCCAATAGTTTTTCAGACTTAACTTGGGCTAAATAGGCTGCAGCTGCCGTATTTTGATGCTTACGGAGTCCCTCTGAGAAGGAGCGGAAAGATTTCTCACGAACCTCAGCGTCCTCGTGGTTTTGGTAGAAATTCTCATAGGTAACAAAGCTGTTTTTATAGGTCTTGCCATGGGCTTCAAAGTCAGCCATTTCAAAGTCCCCAGCTCGCATCTTAGTGTAAATGTCCTGTGGACTGTAGAAAACTTCTCCCAGATTTGTCAAAGCCTTCTCCACATCAGCCCCTAGGTAGTGGGCTTTTTTGATTTTGGCCTGACGAATGGCTGCCGTCAAGTGAGGCAATTTACCCAAACGGTCCAAGACCTCCTCGTCTGCAGCAACCAAAGCATCGTCAAAGAAGGTCAAGGCTACACTGGCATCTGTTTCAAATTCCATCCCAGCTTGGGCAATGTTGGCAAATTCTTCATTGCTATAGTCTGTCGTCTGAGGCATAAAGGCGTAATTGCCGATATGACTCATCTGGATATAGATTTGTTCCAATTCTGCAAAAGCCTTCTCGAAATCTTCAAAAGTGTGAAGATTGCCCTTGTAGTCACGGCTAAATTGGTTGATGTCTTCGCGCGTTTTCTCGATTGCACGCAAGAAATCCTCACGGTCTTGGTATAGGGCTGTTAAGTCCCAAAGTTCCTTTTCTGGAAATTCTGAACGGTGTTTTTGTTCCATTTTCTTCCTCTTATTTTTCTAATTCTACTAAAACACTAAGGGCTGATAAGGCATAAAGCGGGGCTGTTTCCGCTCGAAGAATCCTTGGACCAAGTCCTGCAAGAACAGCTCCTTTGGCTTCAAAACTTTCAATTTCTGCAGGTGAAAGACCGCCTTCTGGGCCAAAGATAAAGAGCAATTTGGCTCCTTTTTCAAGACCAGTGACTGTTTGTAAGAGCGCAGCAGCTTCTCCCTCTTTTGCTGACTCTTCATAGGCCACTACGATAGAGTCAAACTGAGCCAGTTGGGCTAGAAAATCTGCTTTTTTCTCGAAAAGCTGGATACTTGGAACGATATTACGTTTACTTTGCTCTGCTGCTCCAAGGGCAATTTTTTCTAGCTTTTCAACTTTTTTACCCAATTTCTTGCCGTCCCATTTGGCAACTGACCAGTCTGCTGGAAATGCCCAAATCTGACTGGCACCCAGCTCCGTCACTTTTTGAGTGATGAACTCTAGCTTGTCTCCCTTGGGAAATCCAGATGCGATGGTTACTTGAACGGGCAGTTCCACATTGTCAGTTAATTCTTGGACCAACTCAAACTGACGAGCTTCTACATCCAGCACGCGCGCCAAGCGCTTGATGCCATCCTCAAAGACCAAGGTCACCTCATTATCTTCTTTCAAGCGCATAACCTGAAACATATGCTTGCTGGTTTCCTTGTCCTCAATAGTGACAGGAGAGATTGCACTGCCTTTGACAAAATACTGCTGCATGCTAGCCTCCAATCACACCTGAAATATCCTTGGTCTTCTTAAAGACACAGGCATTCCATTCCCCTTGCATCATGTGAGTTTCAAGGAAAAATCCAGCTGACTCAGCCGACTCGCGTACCATGTCCCACTTGTCCTTGATAATGCCACTCATGATGAGGTAGCCTTCGTCCTTGACCAAACGATAAGCATCCTCTGTCAGATGGATGAGAATATCCGCCAAGATATTGGCTACAATGACATCTGCTTCAATCTCCACCCCCTTGAGCAAATCACCTGCCGCTACATGGATATTTTCCATGCCAGAATTAAGTTCAATATTTTCCTGAGCCACACGAACCGCCACATCATCCAGGTCATAGGCGAAAATTTCCTTGGCACCAAGCAGCGAGCTGGCAATAGAAAGGACACCTGAACCAGTTCCTACATCCAGCACCGTTTCCCCACCACGAAGAACCTGCTCCAAGGCGAAAAGGCTCATCTTGGTCGTTGGATGCGTTCCAGTCCCAAAAGCCATGCCTGGATCCAGCTTGATAATCTTTTCTCCAGCAGTCGCCTCGTAGTCCGTCCAGGACGGCACAATGGTCAAGTCATGAGTGATGCGAGCTGGTTCATAATATTTCTTCCAGTTGTCTGCCCAGTCTTCCTCAGCCAAGGCAGTCGTCCCCATCTTGACCTCACCCAAATCCATAAAGTCTGTCAATTCTGCTAGACGAGCCTGCAAGTTCGCCTCAACCACTGCCACATCAACCGTATCTGGATAGTAGGCGGTCACTACGATTTCTTCTTGTTGCTCGACCTCTGGGAAAATCTCACCGAAGCGATCCACATTCCCCACATAGTCCATACTGTCTTCGATCGCAACACCTTGCGCCCCCAGCTCAATCAAGAGATTGGAGACCAGCTCCTCCCCCTCACGCTTCACTGTAACTTTTAACTCTTGCCATGTTTCCATTTTGTACTTTGCTTACCTTTCCATTAAGTTAAAAATATTCTTTCCGATAACAACAATAAGATTTTCTCTTAATTTCTTCTCTAACTCTAAGTCAATACCACTATTCTGTATGAATTTGTTTTCTACCATTTTATATAAGCGTCTCACTCTATTAGGATTTCCTGCAGCAAAATTAGGAGCATAATGATAAACAACTACTGGGACCTTATCATCAATTGAGCGTTTAGCAATCTGATTCCACAGATATTTATCAGTAATACCAAGAGACACTCCGTAAAGAATAATTATGTCAGAATTTTTAATTATCTCGCTATTCCTAACATCCATATTTTCTCTATATTCTTTCAAAATATATTCTTTTATAAGAAAACTTTTTTGCTCATCACTAAATGTAGCTGAAATTTGTGACTCGTCACTGACCCCTAAAATTGTACAAGCATCTAAAATACCATGCACATGGATTGGTTTTGATATTTGAAAACTATAAGCATTATGCCTCAGAGCATTACTAAATGTTACTGTTGATGATTCATATAACTTATCAAGTATACTAGTATAGTTTAAACTAAGAATATTTACATGATCATTTCCAATTGGCTTGTCATTATACTTTTGGCTAATAACTTCTTGATTTGATATAGGACAATCAGTCTTAATTCGATTTAGAGTGTTTTCAAAATCAATTTTATAATTTTCAACATTAAAGGTTTCCTCTACCATCCTTAAATAAGCAATTAAATCATCGATTATATCAGTAAAATCATCAATGAATTTATCCTTTGATTCTTTGCTTAGAATAATTCCAGAATTCTTTTTTGTTAATTCTCCAATTGATAATTCAAAATCTGACCAATTTTTATAATCATTTACTTTATCTGTAAATAACGATTCATAGATTAAATTTGAATATCTTTCTTTCTCTTTCCTTTCCATATAAACTTTATGTTGAAAGTCATAGAAATCCTTGTATTTTGTTTTTAAACCATATTGCAAATCTAAACCATTCCCAACAATATATGTAATATTCATTACTTAAATAATTTCCTTTCAAATGACTCTTCCTAATCAACCAGCATTCCACTATTTTGAAAAAGTTTTTACCGTCCCTTACATTCCTCAATCACATCTGTATAGTGTTCTTTCATTGCGCTATGAATCTGCTGTTTAAAAATACCAAACGTAAGATAATAAACAAATAGAACAATTCCTGCTAACAGTATCAGAAACAAAAAATATTCTGAAAATGAAAGTGTTTGATTATTCTCACCTTGTAAAGACAGAACATACAGCAACCCCCAGATAAGGGCCATAGAAATCCCAGCTACTTTCGTACCACTTTCTCTCTGCTTCTTTAACTTTAAATATTCCATATAGATGAATGTAGCTTCTTCTCTAGAATATTGTCCAGTTTTTAGTTTGCGTTTAACTTCCTTATTTAACGTCGTTGTTCCAATTATATAAACCACTTCATTTCCTCCAAATAATCCCTCACTCTATCCTGCAACTGGGGTACAACCTTATCTGAGCTAAGAAATTCCTCAATGCCCATCAGTCTATATCCCTGCCCTTCATCACCAAAGACAATCTTGTCAAACTGTTCCTGAGTCAACTTTCCCACTAGAAAGACGGATTCCTTCCCCTCAAAAAGCATACTTGGGTACACCTTAGTCCAAAGCAGACAATCCTCAGTCAGATGAATTCCTAGTTCTTCGTAAACTTCACGCGCCGCGCACTCAAAAGGACTTTCATCACCTTCTCGTCCGCCACCTGGTAATTCCCAGGTATTAGGGTATGGAATATTTGATTTGTCATCACGTAAGATAGTTAAGAGCTTATCACCACAAAAGAGGGCAATTTTGCAACCTGTAAAATCAGAAATTTCTTTTTCCATATCAGACTCCTAATACCTCGGATAAGGATAAAACTCTCCTTCTTCCAAACCAACCTTTCCTTCTTCAAAGACTTCTTGGTTCCATTCCATGACAAACTCCTCTGCTTCTGGGTCTTCCAAAAAGTCCATGAGCGCATCCAGCCCAACCTCTGCAGTGTCTTTGAGGAATAGGGAAAAATAGGCTAAAAATTCACGAGAGAATCCTTTTTTAGGTAAGTAAGGAATGACAGTCAGATAATCGTCCGCATTGACTGTTGACTTGGCAGGATTGTAGAAAAGAACTGCTTCCTCAAAGAGAATGTCGTCTGATGACACCTCTCCGTCCTCGTCCAGCATCTTTACTCCTGCAGCATTTTGCGTTTCTAGTAAAAAACTCACTTCTACCGCGTGATTGCGCTTGTCCCAACTAATCTCAAAGTCAAAAGGAAAGTTCTTGTCTAATTCTTCCTCTAAAACATCTAAAAATCCGTATGTTACCATTTTGTCCTCTTTCTATGCGACTCTTTAATCGCCCCGATTGCTCGGAAATATGCTAAAATAGATACTACCATCTTACCACATATACATCAGAAAATCCATGTTAGAAAGGACTGCTATGCCAGACAATCTCGCGCTTCGCATGCGCCCAAAAACCATTGACCAGGTCATCGGTCAGGAGCATCTAGTCGGACCTGGAAAAATTATCCGTCGCATGGTGGAAGCCAATCGTCTGTCCTCCATGATTCTCTACGGACCTCCAGGAATCGGCAAAACCAGTATCGCCTCTGCCATCGCAGGGACTACTAAGTATGCCTTTCGAACTTTCAATGCGACAGTTGATAGTAAAAAACGACTGCAAGAAATTGCGGAAGAGGCTAAATTCTCTGGTGGTCTCGTCCTATTACTAGACGAGATTCATAGACTAGATAAAACCAAGCAAGACTTCCTCTTACCTCTCTTGGAAAGTGGTCTGGTCATCATGATTGGCGCTACGACTGAAAATCCTTTCTTCTCTGTCACTCCTGCCATTCGTAGCCGTGTTCAAATTTTTGAGTTGGAACCTCTGTCTAACCAAGACGTCAAAGAGGCCCTGCAGATAGCTCTAAGTAACCCTGAGCGTGGTTTTGATTTTCCAGTAGAACTAGATGAGGATGCGCTGGATTTCATTGCTACCTCTACAAACGGAGACCTTCGCTCTGCCTTCAACTCACTTGACTTGGCTGTTCTTTCTACTCCCGAAAATGACAAGGGCATCCGCCATATCACTCTAGACATCATGGAAAATAGCCTGCAGCGAAGCTACATCACTATGGATAAGGATGGAGATGGCCACTACGATGTCCTCTCAGCCCTGCAAAAGTCTATCCGTGGCTCAGATGTGGATGCCAGTCTTCATTACGCAGCCCGCTTGATTGAAGCTGGGGATCTGCCTAGCCTCGCCCGTCGTTTGACTGTGATTGCCTATGAAGATATCGGTTTGGCCAATCCTGAAGCGCAGATCCATACCGTAACTGCTCTAGATGCCGCACAAAGGATTGGTTTCCCAGAAGCTCGCATTCTCATTGCCAATGTCGTCATTGATTTGGCCCTTTCTCCCAAGTCCAACTCAGCCTATGTGGCTATGGACAAGGCTCTTGCTGATCTCAAAACATCCGGGCATTTGCCTATTCCACGACATCTACGTGATGGTCATTACAGTGGAAGCAAGGAACTAGGGAATGCGCAAGACTATCTCTATCCACACAACTATCCTGGAAACTGGGTCAAGCAAGACTATCTGCCAGAAAAAATCAAAGACCAGCACTACTTCACTCCAGAAGATACTGGCAAGTACGAACGGGCCTTGGCGCAACGCAAGGAAACCATTGATAAATTACGGAACTTGTGAAATCCTTTTCAAAAAAATAAATTTTCCTCTTGAATTTTTTTAAAAAAGTGGTATCATATAAATATAGAAACGCTGTGGTGTACGACTTCACACTTAAGTGTTGACCGACTATTTTTTGTATTTTTAGGGAAACAAAAGTCTTCTAACAGCATGTAGGCCGTCTCACACGGAAACAGCTTCAGTTAGAGCGAGTTGCCCACCTGCTTAATTGCGCGGGTTCAATACAAACCGTGAAGTTTCGGCACCAATACAGCTTTTTATTTGCCTTCTTAGCTCAGTTGGTAGAGCAGTAGACTCTTAATCTATGGGTCGCAGGTTCGAGCCCTGCAGGGGGCATCTAAATCAACAGGAAAAAGCCTTGATTTATAAGGCTTTTTTGCTTGTCTATAACTGATTTGCCTCATCATTTGCCCCACTTTTAAATCTATCTTTTCTTTTTGAACCAAATTACATCTTTACAAATAGTGTAAAGCCAGTTACTTTTGCTTTGATGCCATACAATATTTTCATGTAGAGAAGACAAATTTTATCTTCTCTTTTTATTTTCAAAATAATAAAAACTGATTTTCTTTTCATAAATCAGACTGAAACTTCCAAATTTTCCATTTTGTTTATTGATATTTCCTCTAAAAAGGTGTATAATATGTTTATTATCAAACTATACTATACTATATAGGGGGTATTGAAATGAAATTTTCTAATCGTTTACTGCTATTCCTTGCAGGAGTTGTTTTTGTCCTTTTAGGACTTTTCCTATTTACAAACCCAGTAGCTAATCTTGTTGCTTACAGCTGGTGGATTGCATTTGGTTTACTGGTTTCTTCTATAGCAGCTATTTTAGGCTATTTCTCTGTACCAAAAGAGCTTCGCTCACCAGCTCATCTTTTCCAAGGGATTGTTAATCTTCTCTTAGCTCTTTACCTCGTTGCCTATGGCTTTGTGACGCTGCCAGTTGTCATTCCAACTATTTTAGGAATTTGGTTAATTGTAGAAGCCATTATAGCTTTCTTTAAAGGCAATCGTCTGGGATTGATTTTCCCTATTATTGGCAACCATATCATGTGGATAGCGTTGCTTGCATTTTTACTAGGTCTAGTGATTTTGTTCAATCCAGTAGCTACAAGTGTCTTTGTCGTTTATGTCGTTGCCTTTGCATTTTTAATTGTTGGTTTCACCTATATCCTTGATGCCTTTCGTAAATAATCTAGCTGCCATTTTGGGCATATTAAAATAGCTGGGAAGTTACATTCTCAGCTTTTTCTGTTGCCTCCTTAGCTCAGTTGGTAGAGCAGTAGACTCTTAAGCTATGGGGCGCAGGTTCGAGCCCTGCAGGGGGCACATCTAAATCAACAGAAATAAGCCTTGAAACCAAGGCTTTTTTTAACGTCTAATAGCTTTTTGTAGAAAAGTATTTAAAAATAAAAGAGAAGAGAATCTCTCACTCTCTTCTCAGTATATCTTATTAAATTTAGTTTTTCTTAATCTACCTGATTTTCCTTTGCAACGACAAATTCTTTAACCAGTCGATAGATAACAGCAAATACGGGGGTAAAGAATATCATTCCAAGTAGTCCGAAAAGATTGCCTCCAATACTAGCAGCCGCAAGCGTGAAAATAGCTGGCAAACCAATAGACTGACCTACAACTCTAGGATAAATAAGGTTTCCTTCAATCAGCTGTATAACTTGATATAGAAGAAGAGAAAGTAAGGCTTGAGTAGGACTCACTGTGAAGATAAAAATCGCTCCCACAACACAAGCAATCATAGGCCCTACATAAGGAATGAACGATAGCACTCCTGCAAAGATACCTGTCATTACTCCATAGGGTATCCCAAACAGGCTGTAGCCAACCGCTATCATAACTCCTATGATAACTGCTTCAATCAGCTGACTCATCAAAAATTGGTCATAAGTCTCTAGTGCTACTTGTCCAATGTAAGTCAACTTTATCACCACCTTCTCTGGAAGAAAAACTTTTAGAAGTCGACTCGTCATCGCTGCCAAATGTTCCTTACTGGATAAAAATAAAAAGGTGAAGACTATAATCAAAAAGGCATTCATCAAACTTGAAAAAATATTGCCGATATTACTAGTCAGACCTGATAAGAAGGTTATCAAAGCTTGACTAATAGAGCTAGACTGTCCCTGAATTCCTGATACGAGAGTTGACAACATGTCTTTGGTTACAAATTCCGAGCTGCCTAGCAATTTCCCAAGTTGAGTAAGGACTGTTGAAAGGACTGTTCCCAGCTGACTAATAGTCTGGGCTAGGGTTGGCAGCACCAAAACCAAAAGAGCAATCACGATTAAGATAAGAGCTAGGAAAACAAGTACCATGGCAATCGGACGACGCAACTCTGCCTTTACCTTCAATTTAACTAAGTACTGTTCAATTTTTTTCATAGGAACATTAAGCACAAAAGCAATAACAGCACCATAAATCAAGGTTGATATTACATCAAAGAGAGAGATTGCTCCTGATATAAAGCTCGATGCATTCAGAATTACAAGAGCAACCAGCCCTATAAAAAGTATTAACGGGGTGTATTTTTTTACTAAGGTCATAAATTCTCCTTAATAAACATGTTTAGATACGACTATACTATTTGGTTTTTCAAACTCTCGATTAAGGTAGGCTTGGTAAGTTCCTGGAGCGATAAATCCTTTGGGTGAGAGGATATCGGTGCCAGCCTGACCGACTATGGTATCAGCCAAGAGCACACAGTTTGTAGATAAGACAAAGTAGGATTTAAACTTAGATTTGATAAATTTATAAAGTTCCCCATCTGTCTCATGTCTGATTTTATAAGCGTAGGTGTAGTCTTCCTTACCATCACCTGTCATGATTTTATCTGCACTTGGCTCCCATGGAATCGTCAGTTGTTTTAATTCAGCTAATTTTTCCTGAACCGCTTCTTCCATTTCCGGTGTCAAATCTATTCCGTAACCAAATAGCGTTTTTTGACTCTCCCGTTTACATAAGTCAATGTACTTATCACGGTCGCAAAAATATAAAACACCATCTCCAACCATACCAAATAAGGTCTCAGATGACGGATCATAGTTGCCATAAGAAATCACACGTCCTTGATAACAAAGGTCCACATGACCAATAGCTGAAAATAGAGAAGTCTCCGCTGTATGAACGAAAATTTCAAGATCTGCTGTCTTACCAAACTTCACCATTCCAAGATAGATTTCCTCTTCCTCATCAGCATTTTCCAGCATAAATTTGTTAATTTTTGCTAAAGTTCTTGCAGGGATGAGAGCGGCTAGGACAATAGGTAAGCTCATTCTTACACGACGTTTGAGATGGTTTTTCCCAATTTCCTCCTCAAACAAGAAACCGTCACGTATATTGGACACACCATAAAGGAAAAAATAAGCCCCTAAAACAAAGAGTTGAAAGACAGAATTTCCCGTAGAGGACAAAAGACTAGTCCCACCAAGAAAAACTAGTACGAGACCATCTAGTAAGAAACGAAAACGAGGTCGAATTTTGTTTTTGCGGTAGAGAAGATAGGTGACAAGGTTGATACTAGCATGAAAAATCTGATAAATTCCAATCACAAGAGCCAAAATATAAATCGGCACATCCGTCGCAAGATTGGAGCCAAGCAAATATCCCAGCACTAACAATTTAACCAGTGCAACTCCCAAGGTATCCGTTGACTGGCTTTTTTTGAAAACTCTTAATAGCAAATCTACGACCGTTGCTATCCAAGCTAAAAACAGAACCAGGCGAATAACTGTTACTGGCAACCAAGTCCCCGTGACCATCAAGATGAGACCTAGCAGAACAAACAAGAACCCCTGAGCAAGTAATTTCTTACCTGTCAGACCTAAAGATAGAATTTTCGCCATATAAAAACCTTTCAACAATAAAAATTAAACACTCCGATTAAACTGACTAGTAAATAGCCAACACTACAAACAGCCTGTGCCAGCAACATATGGTGACTAGAAATGACTGTAGTAATGTCACCATCTTGTCTTATGCACTTCTAAAATTTGTTATATTGATTAGAAACCAGAGCTTATAAAAACTAGCTAAACTCGAGAGATAGACACAATTGCGACGAAAAAATGTATAACCAATTCAACTTGTTAAGGTAAGAAAGCATTATTTCCAATCTATTAATTATTCATCTATTACCTATTATGACACAATATTCCCTATAGTTCAACTTTTTACTTGTTTTTATATTACACGGACTAAAAAGTTTTCAACAGTTGATTGCATTTGTTTTAATAAGTTTTAACCTTTCTTGGTTAGATAAAAAAAGAACCATACAGTTTAGAATCTGTATGGTTTTTGCCCCACTTTTGTCCCATTTTTAAATCATGACATTGAAAATACCTAAAATCACTTATATTTCAATATTTTTAATTGCTCTCAATATGAAAGTCCTTTCCAAATCCCTGTAGGGGGCATCTAAATACAACAGGAAAAAGCCTTGATTTACAAGGCTTTTTTGTGTATCTGTTCTACTTTTGGTCAACTAATGGATATCAACGGTATAATTTTATGAACACCCTTCTGAACTGCACCCCAAAAGTTAGACAGAAAAAACCTAACTTTTGTGGCGCAGTTCATTCGCGCCACATGAAATTATTTAAGCATATCCTTCTCTTTCATTATCATTTTCTGTTATAATAAATTGTACTTCTAAAATAGAAAGGTCTTAAGATGACAACTCTTATTAAACATAAACGTGTAGAATTTTCAGAACTTTTTTATGACTTAGTTTTTGTTTTTGCAATTTCAAAAGTAACTACTTTAATTGACCATCTTCATAACGGTATTTTGACTTGGAATTCTTTCCTTGATTTTTTCATGGCTGTCTTGGTTCTCACTGATTCATGGATGATTCAAACCGTTTATACCAATCGCTATGGAAAGAACTCTTTATTTAACATGGTAATCATGTTTATCAAAATGGGACTTTTACTCTTTATAGCCAATATGATTGGACCTGATTGGCAACAATATTTTCATTATCTTTGTTGGGCTGTTGGTACATTAACCTTTACCTTATTTTTACAATATTTGGTTGAATTTTTTAGAAAATCAACCGATAATGTTGAACGGGAAAGTATCAAAGGTTTTCTATGGGTAACAGGTCTAGGAAGTTTAGGAGTCTATCTAGCAGCTCTTTTTCCTATTTACGTTGGAGTCTCTGTCTTATTTGCTAGTATTCTGCTAACATTTATTATGCCAATTATCTTGCTTAGTAAAGATAAGCATTACCAGGTAAATCTCCCCCATTTAATCGAGCGCATCTCCCTTCTTGTCATTATTACGTTTGGAGAGATGATTATGGAGCTAGCTAACTTCTTTACAATCGAGAATTTCTCGATTTATTCGGTTCTTTATTTCATTATTATGCTTTCTCTGTTCTTGTTTTATTTTGGTCAATTCGACCATGCTATTGATGAAAAATCTAATCAAAAGGGACTATTTCTAATTTACAGTCACTATCCTATTTTCATTGGACTTATTATGATGACTGTATCGATGAGTTTTCTTCTGAATCCTGAAGCTAATCTTCTCTTTGCAACCATCTTCTCTTATATCGGATTTGGCCTCTTCCAAGTTGCTGTCCTAGTAAATGGACCCTGTAACAAACACTATCTTCGCTATTCGAAAAGTTACTACTGTGTCCAAGCGACACTCTATCTGGCTGCCTTGATTCTCTCTTTAATCTTTGCTTCTAATCCTATAATAGTAGTGAGTATAACAACCATTTTAGCTCTAGCTATAGCCATTCATTTTATTTATTTTTATATGACACAGAATAAAAAATATTCCAAATCTAACTGGGGATTATTTTAATGAGTTTATAACATTAAAAAGCTTTGGGAACCAAGGCTTTATATGATATCAATCACCGACCACGAAAATGTTTAGCTTACAGAACTGCTAGTGAAGCTCTAGAGGATGAGTTCGAGTAAATGTTGCACTTATTCTTGCAATTTATCATTTACTTGATGCACGAACTCGATATTTTTTTCGTTAATTTGTTTTTGCCCCACTTTTGCCCCATTTTTAAATCCTGACATTGAAAATACCTAAAAGTATTTCCCTAAAATCAGCTATATTTCAACATTTTTGTTTATTTTCAATATGAAAAGTTCTTACAAATTCATGCAGGGGGCATCTAGATACAACAGGAAAAGCCTTGAGTTCCAAGGCTTTTTTGCTTGTTCCGAACAAAAACATGACAAGATTTTAGGATATTCTGAGTTTAGTATAGATAAAATTCTTTCCTTATAAATAAAATAAAAAACGCTATCTAGCGTTTTTTGTTATTCTTAGTTACTCGTCTAATCGAATAAACATCATTGCGTTAAGCAAAGAGATGAGAGCGACTGTATTGACATTATTGGAATAGATCAGTCTCTTATTTTCAATAGGAGGAATTATAAAATTAGAAATAATGATGTCGTAAGGTGATTCTTTTAGAGCATCAATGGACAACTCTAATTCACTCCAGACCTCCAGTTCAAAATTGTTACTGCAATAGTAAGCAAGTGTCTCGGCTACTGATTTTGCATGATACTGATCAAAATTACTCATGACCAAAACCTTTAATTTAGGTTGATTTTGTAAAAGATTTAGCACCAAGTGTTTGCTATGGGTAATAAAAGTATAGGTCAAGTGATTGACTTTCATTGAATTACGATCCATATCCAAAGCCTCTAGATAGTGTTCAATCCCTTCCTTCACCTCTGAAACAAATCTAGGGAAAATATTTTGAAAGTTTTTGATTGTATTGCCTTTTTGATCAAATAGGATAAACTCTGTCGATAATTCCTGGCGATGCAGATGTGCTGTATTGTGCAGATGCCAAATCAGATTGTCTCTATTGTCTACTTGGAGATTATACTCTCTTGATACCTGGTCCACTAAATCTTCCAATAACTGATACGATTTTTTTACATAGCTGTCTGTTTTTGCATGGTTGAGAAATACTTCTTCATCTAAGAAAAACATTTTTTGAAAATAGGATGCAAACAGTTGACCGATCACTTCTTTATTTAGAGAGATATGATATTCAGAATCAAAGCTCGCTACAATCTCTTCGATTTCTTCTGCCTGCATGAACGATTCCAACAATTGATTATTAAAAGAATCTCTCTCTACTTCCAGGAAATGTCCAAACTTTATGCGATATAAATTTGTAACCAGAAGCAATTTTAACATTCTGTGAGTTGATAAATTCATCGGGAAAGAAGTTGCTTTATAGACTAATTCCAATAATTGAGACAAGGGTTCTTGAGAAAAATTTTCAAAAGGCCATTCAAGGAAATAATATTTCTCTGAAAAATACTGGGCAAAAAAGTAACGGATATCGATTTCATTTCCAGTGATTCGAACTGGATTGAGGCTAATTTCAAAACGATATTGCTTCTTAATAATTTTATTAATATGACTGATGATACGGTAAAGAGAGGAAGAACTGATATAAAACTCTTTGCAAATATTCTGTTTATCACATCCTTCATTAAAGAAGATAAATTCTAATATTGAAAAGTTAGTTGAATGCTTAAAAAAATGATGATAGACCATTTCAATATCACTATCGTCAGTATTAATGATACGGATACCATTTGTCGAGGAATGAAATAGCAAGTCAGGAAAAGAAGATCTGACATGGGATAAGTCATCTTTTACAGATCGTTCTGCACAGTGCAATAAATCTGCTAGTTCTGAAATATGAAACCAGCGTTTGTTTTCAAATAGTAATTCTAATAATTCTAATTGTCTGTGACTTTTTTTCGATAATAAATCTCTCATGAACAGCTTTTCTCTCTTTATAATAAACTAAACGATTGCCTATCAATCTTCATGCACAATTATACCATATAGAGTGCATTTATCCTTTTACAACGACTTTTGCTTGTCATCAAAAGACTAGTCTAATCACTTAGAAACTCAGCAGCACCAGTATTTTCTTATTTATTTGTACCTTCGGTGTATTTTTATAATACGTAATTCAAGACAAATTATTACCTTTCCATATTTAAATGTTATATAATAAATGATATCAAAGAAATTGATTTTCTGAAAATGTTTCTTTAAATGATTCTTTGATTTAGAAATAGAAAAGGAGGATACACTATGTTGTGGTCCATTATTGTTGGAGGTCTTATTGGTCTCATCGCAGGTGCAATCACTAAAAAAGGTGGTTCAATGGGATTGATTGCGAATATCATTGCAGGTCTTGTTGGTTCGTCTGTAGGGCAATCACTTCTAGGAAGCTGGGGACCTTCATTGGCTGGAATGGCTATTATTCCGTCAATCGTAGGTGCAGTAATTGTTGTTGCCGTAGTTTCATATCTATTTGGTAGAAAATAAGCATTACCTAATAAGAAATTAAAAGTGATAAACCATAATTTTGAATACTCTAGACGGGTAAAATTATGGTTTAAAGCTTTTCAATTGAAAGGATTTAATATGTCAAAATCAAAGAAAATATTGTTACTTATTTTCTGTATCTTAATCTTGACTATTTTCCTTCCTATTCTCATAGATTATCATCAGGTCAGTGATTTAGGAATCCACTTATTCAGTTGGAGAGAACTCTACGCTGAATTCCTGATTGCTAGATATGTCTTTTGGGGGACACTTGTCCTTTCTGTTTTAGTTTTAATTTCAATGTTAGTGATACTCTTTTATCCTAAACAATATCTAGAGATTCAATTAGAAACTCAAGAAGATACATTAAAACTAAAAAACTCAGCTATCGAAGGCTTTGTTCGATGTTTGGTCATTGATCATCAGTTGATCAAAGAACCAACGGTCCATGTAAATAGCCGCAAAAATAAATGTTTCGTTACTGTAGAAGGGAAAATTCTTCCTTCAGACAACATCTCAAACCGATGTCTAGTCATTCAGAATGAAATAACTCATGGATTAAAGCAGTTCTTTGGTATTGAACGTGAGGTAAAACTTGAAGTTAAAGTTAAAGAATATGAACCTCGAAAAACGACCAAAAAGACTGTTAGTCGTGTAAAGTAAGGAAGTAAAAATGGAATGGTTTAAAAAATATCAGTATCCAATTATTGCAGGTCTAGTAGGTGTCATTCTCGCTTGCTTTATCTTATCCTTTGGCTTTTTCAAAACACTATTTGTACTAATTTGTGGAGCCTTAGGAGCATTTGCTGGATACTATGTTAAGGAAAAATATTTAAATAAATAAAGGAGTCTCGTATGTCAAACGTAGATAAAAATGTAGAAAAAAAAGATGTTGCTGTTGTTTCTCAAGATGTTAAACAAGATGTTAAAGGGGAACTCACTTATGAAGATAAAGTAATCCAAAAAATCATTGGTCTTTCACTTGAAAAAGTACCTGGACTTTTGGATGTTGATGGAGGATTCTTCTCTAATCTAACAGAAAAAATTATCAATACAGATAATGTCACTCATGGTGTCAATGTTGAAGTTGGGAAAGAACAAGTCGCAGTTGACTTGAACGTTGTTGTTGAATACCAAAAGAATGTCCCTGCTTTGTACAAAGAAATCAAAGATGTTGTCGTATCACAAGTTACAAAAATGACTGATCTAGAAGTTGTTGAAGTCAATGTGAATGTTGTTGACATCAAAACGAAGGAACAGCATGAAGCAGATTCAGTTAGCCTTCAAGACCGAGTAACTGACGTGGCTTCTTCAACAGGAGAATTTGCTTCAGAACAATTTGAAAAAGTAAAATCTGGTATCGGTTCAGGTGTCGCTACTGTTCAAGAAAAAGTAGGCGAAGGTGTTGAAGCCGTTAAGGGCGAAACAAATGAAAAAGCTCGCGTACACTAATTCATCTGGTCTAAATTAATCAATTTAAAGGAGGCAGAATCATGTCAACAGAAGAAAAACTAAATCAAGCAAAAGGTTCCATTAAAGAAGGTGTCGGCAAAATGATCGGCGATGAAAAAATGGAAAAAGAAGGAACAGCTGAAAAAGTTGTTTCCAAAGTAAAAGAAGTTGCTGAAGATGCTAAAGACGCTGTCGAAGGCGCTATTGAAGGTGTTAAAAACATGCTTCACAAAGATGAAAAATAAGGCTAAAAGTTAGCTGACCTTTTCATCTATAGTAGTCAAAAAGAGGACCGTAAATGTCCTCTTTTTTTGTAGATCGGATTCTAAACACGCTTCCCAATTTTCGTTAAAAGAAATTTTTAATAGGAAAAGCTCTGGTTTCAGGGCTTTTTACTTGTTTAAAATAATAGCTCCCTTTTAAAGAAAGAAAATTGAAAAGCTTGCACACTACTAGACTAGCTTATTTATCCACCACCTGAGCCTCAAATTGGGCTGGTTGGTTGTCTACATTGGTAATGGTGATCGTGTAGGGTTTGTTATTGGTGGCATCAAACACTTTTTCACCTTGGCAACTCACAACAACTCCATCTTTTTCTAAATAAATATCTGCTTGGTTGTTTGGAAGTTCTTCATCCTCCTTGTCGAAACCATGGCTTTTTATAATTTTTTGTCCCTCTACTTCATAGTAAATATCACCATTACTCTCACTCCAAACACTAGAGCCAGTTAATTTAATTTTACTTGAATCATTTTTCTTCAAGATGAAGATTGAATAGTATTCCAAATCTTGTGTTCTGGGATTTACTCTTAAGTTGACGGATTGACCTGGTTGAAGAGTGTATTTGCCATAGTTCAAAACCGAAAGGACAAACCAAACTAGCAGCAAACTATACAAGACTCCTATAATCATTCGTGAGCGCCTGCTCTTAAACAAACGTAAAAGTAACAGTAAAGAGACAATAAAGAGCAATTCTGTAAACATTCTTGTCCCTCCTTTCTTATCATCGTTGACATTCTAAACAAGATCTCGTGTTAGTTTCTCAATAGTGCCATCAACCATATAAAGTCTGATACATCTTAGCTAGAAAAGCTTTCAACTCTTTTTGAACAATCTTTAATAGGCGTTCTTCTTCTGCTTGAGAGATGTTCACATCTTCTTTTTTTTGATTACTAATATGAGAATAGTAACTACGTTTTAGGGTTAATTGATGATCTAAAATATAGTAGGCATCTATTTTTTCCTCATTTACCATTGTTTCAAATAAAACAGAGACTTCATCCCTGCCAGGATTCAACATTTTCAAATCAATGTCTCCTTTTATCCCTATGGAGTCAATTCCTCCATCCAAGCGAATGGCACCGTCGGGAGGAACGACATAGCCTGCTTTACGAATGTCAGACGCATATCTCCCTGAATCCGTTAAATGTTTTAAGACGGCTATAGTGTCCTTTTCTTCAAAGGAGGTCTTTAATTGGAACCGTTCTTGGTGGCTTTGATACTGAGAATAAAGATTGATACCAACAACTAGGGCAAGTACAGAAGCGAGCAAGATTCGTATTTTTCTAGGTCTCGACATGTCTATCTCCTCTATCTAAGAAATCATAGAAGTCTTGTTTCTAACTTTGAAAGATAACTTCCTTTTCCTTGAAAATCCTTGGGACTCTAGCCCCATGTGACTGCTATCTGCCCTTTTTCATGATGTATTTTCGTATAGGTACTTCAACCATTTGAACGATTTCAAATCCTTCTTTTTGGTAAAGCTTGTAAGCTGTTTGATTTGCCTCATAGACATTTAGAGAAATAGTATCTATGTCTTCATTTTCAAAGGCCAAACTAACAAATTTTCTTAAAGCTTGGCTACCTAAGCCTTGCCCCTGCTTCTGAGGGTTGATAAAAAATCTCCCGATATGAAGATTCCTGTCTTCTAGCCTGATTTTCTGGATAAGCCCCACAAACTCTTGTCCATCAAAGATTGAAAAGATTCCTTCCAAATCTTGCAAGACTTGAATTGTTAAGGGAAAAGGAATCATTGTTCCCATCCATTGTTCTTGAAAGGATTTGCCAAGGGAGTTAGACCATTGGCATACGTGCTGAGCATTTTCTGTGCTCACATTTTCTTCAAAACGAATCATCATCTTGACCTCACCATCTTATCAATGTTTCTTTATTATACTACTTCTCTTATTTTTTACGAATAGATAAGTATGATTGATCTTTATTTTTTTCTTATCGGGAGCATTCTCGCTTCTTTCTTGGGTTTGGTCATTGACCGTTTTCCTGAGCAATCCATTATTCAACCAGCTAGTCACTGCGATTCCTGTCAGACTCGCTTGCGTCCCTTAGATTTGATTCCTATCCTCTCGCAGGTGGTTAATCGCTTTCGCTGTCGCTACTGCAAGGCTCGCTATCCTGTTTGGTATTCCCTCTTTGAACTCGGCTTAGGGATTATCTTTCTTGTTTACTCTTGGGGATGGCTTTCCTTGGGTCAAATCATCCTCATCACTGCTGGCTTGACCTTGGGAATCTATGATTTTCGCCATCAGGAATATCCCTTGCTAGTTTGGCTGACTTTCCACCTAATCCTCATGGCCTGCTCTGTCTGGAATCTGGTTATGGTCTTCTTTCTTGTCCTCGGAATCATGGCTCATTTTATCGACATTCGCATGGGCGCAGGGGATTTTCTCTTTCTGGCTTCTTGTGCTCTCGTCTTTAGCGCGACAGAATTACTGATTTTGATCCAGTTCGCTTCTGCGACAGGGATTCTAGCCTTTCTCCTACAAAAGAAAAAGGAAAGACTTCCTTTTGTGCCTTTCCTCTTACTTGCTACTTGTGTGATTATTTTTGGTAAGCTACTGCTTGTTTGATAAAGTCCTCAATCGGCTCTCCTTGGTGGAGAGCTTTTACAATTTTCGAACCGACAATAACACCATCTGATACCGCATTAAAGCGTTCGACATCTGCTTGACTAGATACGCCAAAACCTGTCAAGACTGGGATGTCAGCTACTTGATGCAATTGTGCCAAGTGCTTGTCCAAGTCTGCGCGGTAATTTCCTGATTTCCCTGTCACTCCATTTATGGCAACGGCATAGACAAATCCTTCTGCTCCTTCAATCAACTCTTTTTGGCGCTCAAGTCCTGTTGTCAAACTAACTAGGGGAATCAAGGCAATGTCTGTGTCTGCCAAATAAGGCTCTACAAAGTTGGCATGTTCATGAGGCAGGTCTGGGATAATCAAGCCCTTAACTGCTGTATCTGCCAAATCTTTGACAAATTTCTCAACACCGTACTGAAAGAGGGGGTTGAAGTAGGTCATGATGACCAGCGGAACCTCTGTTTGAATGGTTTTCAAGGTTTCAACCAAAGCTTGTGTCGAAGTCCCGTGTGCTAGACTGCGCAAACCTGCTTCTTCGATAACAGGTCCATCTGCGACAGGGTCTGAAAAGGGAATACCCACTTCAATGGCTGAAACACCCAAATCTTCTAAAAAGTGGATTGTTTCATCGAGACCATCCAAACCTTTCTCATGGTCTCCAGCCATGATATAGGGAACAAAAATTCCTTTTCCTGCTGCTTTGATAGCATTCAATTTTTCTGTTAAAGTCTTAGGCATGGGCTTCTCCCTTCTTTGCTGCATCTGCTTCCAAGCGGTCTTTGACTTGAACTACATCCTTGTCCCCACGACCGGATAGGCAGACAATCATTGACTTGTCTGGACCAAGTTCTTTGGCCAATTTCACTGCGAAAGCAATGGCATGGCTAGATTCCAAGGCTGGAATAATCCCTTCCACGCGAGACAAGAGTTGGAATCCTTCCAAGGCTTCCTCGTCCGTCACAGGAACATAGCTGGCACGTTTGATATCGTGGTAGTGAGAATGTTCTGGGCCAATACCAGGATAGTCCAAACCGGCTGAGATAGAAAAGGCTTCTAAGATTTGTCCATGTGCATCTTGGAGCACATCCATAAGCGAACCGTGGAGAACACCTGGACGACCCTTGATCAAGGTAGCTGCGTGGTGCTCCGTATCCACACCTAGTCCTGCTGCTTCAGCCCCATACATAGCTACAGACTCATCTTCTACAAATGGATGGAAGAGACCGATAGCATTAGAACCACCACCAACACAGGCTACTAGGGCATCTGGCAAATCTTGACCTGTCAAGTCACGGTACTGTTGTTTAGCTTCTCGACCAATCACACTTTGGAAATCACGAACGATTTCTGGGAATGGATGAGGTCCCAAGGCAGAACCAAGGATATAGTGGGTATCGTCGATATTAGCCACCCATGAACGAAGGGCTGCATTGACTGCGTCCTTGAGCACACGCGAACCATCTGTCACTGCCTCAACTTTGGCTCCCAAAAGCTCCATACGGAAGACATTAAGGGCTTGGCGTTTGACATCTTCCTCACCCATGTAAATGGTACATTCCATGTTAAAGAGAGCCGCAGCCGTTGCAGTTGCCACACCGTGCTGACCAGCACCTGTTTCAGCGATAATCTTCTTTTTGCCCATACGTTTAGCCAGAAGAACCTGTCCCAAGGCATTGTTAATCTTGTGGGCCCCTGTATGGTTGAGGTCTTCCCGTTTGAGATAAATCTTGGCTCCGCCAATATGCTGGGTCAAGTTTTTTGCGTAGTAAAGAGGCGTTTCACGTCCTACATACTGGCGCAAAAGTTGGTTTAATTCCTCTTGGAAACTTGGGTCCGCCTGACTTTCACGGTAGGCCTTCTCCAACTCCAAAACTGCTGTCATCAATGTTTCTGGGACGAAACGTCCGCCAAATTTTCCGTAAAATCCATCTTTATTTGGTTCTTGATATGCCATTCTTTGCCCTCTCTATAAATCTTCTAATCTTTTCCTGATCTTTTTGTCCATCTGTCTCCACTCCGCTCGATACATCGACTGCATAGGGAGTAAAGTGTTGAATTGCTTTTGCTACATTATCCTCATTGAGCCCACCTGCGATAAAGAAAGGCTGAGCTAGTTCTGCCGTATCTAGTTGACCCCAGTCAAAGGTCTGACCACTCCCTGCCACAGGGGCATCAAAGAGTAGATAATCCGCCTGAGAATTGGGGACATGACCATTTCCATCCACCTGCACAGCCTGAATACTGGCACAAGATAAATCCTCAAACAAAGCATCCGCCACCTGACCATGAACTTGAACCAAGTCCAAGCCAACCTTTTCAATCGCTTCTAGCAGTTGAGCTCGACTTGGTGAAACAAATACACCAACCTTTTTAAAGTTGACAGGAATGAGCTTTGCCAGCTCAGCAGCCTCTTCCAAGGTCACCTGCCTTTTACTAGGTGCGAAGACAAAACCGATGTAGTCTGCCCCTGCTGATACGGCTGTCTCTACCGCTTCTTTGTTCGACAATCCACAAATCTTAACCTTTGTCAATCTGCAACTCCTTAATTCTCTGGGGCACATCCTCTGCCTGCATGAGAGCTGTTCCCACCAAAATTCCGTTAAAGGATTCTGCTACTCGTTCTGCATCCTGCCCTGTGAAAATGGCAGATTCAGAAATGTAATAACGATCTTCCTTAAAGTGCTGGGCCAAGTCTACACTAGTCTGCAAGTCGACTTCAAAGGTGGTCAAGTTGCGGTTATTAACCCCAATAATCTCAGCACCAAGCCTGTGGGCCACTTCTAGTTCAGCTAGATTGTGAGTCTCCACCAAGACTTCCAAACCAAGCTCTGTCGCGTAGTCATAGAGTTCCTTGAGGCGTTCTTCTGACAAGGCCGCGACGATGAGCAAGATAACTGTCGCCCCTGCATTCCGAGCTCGGATGATTTGCTTTTCATCGATGATAAAGTCCTTGTTGAGCGTTGGAATGTTTACCTGACTGGAGATCTCACGTAAATAATCCAAATGCCCTTTAAAGAAAACTTCATCTGTCAAAACCGAAATCATCACTGCGCCGTTCGCTTCATAAGTCTGGGCCTGTTGCACAATATCCACATCGAGATTGATATCTCCCAAACTAGGGCTAGCCTTCTTGACCTCAGCGATTACCTGCAAACGGTCCCGGTGATTCTTCAAAAATTCTGCCAAGTGATAGGTCTGGCGCAAGGGCTGGACTTCCTCCAGCTCCATTTTCTCGACCTCACGCGCCTTCTGCTCCAAGATTCGTGCTAAAAATTCCTGACTCATTTTTGGTACTCCTGTAACAGTCTGAGTTTTTCAAGGGCCTTGCCACTAGCAATCACTTGACGGGCCAAGGCTACTCCTTCCTTGATACTAGCTACCTTACCATTAGCATAGAAACCAAGACCTGCATTTAAAACTGTCGTTTCCAAGAATGGACTTGGTTCGTTATGAAGAACGCTGAGCAAAATTTCTGCATTTTCCTGAGCATTGCCTCCACGGATATCTTCAATAGCGTAGCGTTCCATCCCCAAATCCTCTGGAGTGAAGCTTGACAAGGTGATTTCGCCATTGTCAAGAAGAGCAATCTTGGTTGTTCCGTTCAAGCCAGCTTCATCCAGCCCTTCTGGTCCAGTAACCACGATGGCACGTTTGCGACCCATGTTTTTCAAAACCTGAGCTGTACTTTCTAGAAGTTCTGGACGACTAATCCCAAGAAGCTGTGTTTCCAAAGCCATTGGGTGAATCAGTGGACCAGTTAAGTTCATAATCGTTGGAATTCCTAGTTCCAAACGTGCTGGCATGATGTATTTCATAGCTGGGTGCATATTTTTAGCAAAGAGAAAGACGATTCCAGTTTTATCGAAAACCTTACCTAGTTCAGCTGGTTTGAGGTCAAGATTGATGCCCAATGCTTGAAGGACGTCTGCAGAACCCGATTTAGAAGAAATCGAACGGTTACCGTGCTTAGCCATATGAATCCCGCCACCAGCCAAGACAAAGGCTGCAGTTGTGGAGATATTAAAGCTGAAAGACTTGTCACCACCTGTACCACAGTTGTCCATAGCATCATGGATTTCAGTTGGAATATGTTGGGCATGGCCTCTCATGACTTGTGCAATGGCTGTGCGTTCTTCAGGTGTTTCCCCCTTCATCTTAAGGGCCAAGAGAAGAGAAGCAATCTGCGCTTCGGTTACACGCCCAGTTACGATACGCTCGATGACATCCGTCATTTCCACACCTGATAAATTTTCAAATTTTGCTAATTTTTCAATAATCTCTTTCATCCTAGTTTCCTCACTTTACAACCTTCTCGATAAAATTCCGAATAGAAGACAAGCCATCTGGCGTTCCGATGCTTTCTGGATGGTACTGGAAGCCATAAATCGGCAGGCTTTTGTGTTGAATTCCCATAATAGCTTGGTCATCAGTCGAACGAGCTGTCACTTCAAAGCCTTCTGGCATTTCTTCAATCAAAATACTGTGGTAACGCATGACTGGACGACCATCCTCAATCCCCTGATACAAAACAGATGGCGCTTCAAAGCTAATATGGCTCTGTTTCCCATGCATGACTTTTGGAGCCAAGCCTAGCTTCCCACCAAAGACTTCTGCGATAGCTTGATGACCCAAACAAATCCCTAGAATCGGCTTCTTACCTGCAAAGTCACGAATCATGTCTTCCATCTTTCCAGCATCAACCGGCCAACCAGGACCGGGAGAAAAGACCAGACCATCTGCTTTTTCAGCTTCTTCATACAGCTTGGGATCATCATTTCTCAAGACCTGCACTTCTGCAAAATTCCCAATGTATTGAGCCAAGTTATAGGTAAAAGAATCATAGTTGTCAATCAATAAAATCATGGTCTTAGTTCTCCAATTCTAGTCATAGATTTAGCCTTGTTAATGGTTTCTTGGTATTCGTTTTGGGCAATAGAGTCATAGACAATCCCTGCCCCAGCCTGCACATAGGCTGTTTGATCTTTGAGAATCATGGTTCGGATAGCAATGGCGAAATCCATATCACCCGTCGCAGACAAGTAGCCGATTGCTCCTGCGTATACGCCTCGTTTTTCCGTCTCCAGTTCATAGATGCGTCTCATGGCCCGAATCTTTGGTGCTCCTGAAACTGTTCCAGCTGGAAGTGTAGCTTTCAAGGCATCCATGGCAGTGAGTTCGGGAATCAAACGCCCTTTCACCACACTGGTCAAATGCATGACATAGCGGAAAAGCTCCACTTCCATATACTTAGTGACTTGGACACTTGCCGTTTCAGAGATGCGGCCAATATCGTTACGCCCCAAGTCTACCAACATCCGATGTTCTGCTGTTTCCTTCTCATCAGAAAGCAGATCAGTTGCCAAAGCTTTGTCCTCTTCATCCGTAGACCCTCTTGGTCGCGTACCGGCAATCGGATTGGTTGTCACAATGCCATTTTTGACAGAAACCAAACTTTCAGGACTAGCACCGATGATTTGATAATCCCCAAAATCATAGAAATAGAGGTAATTAGATGGATTGGTCACGCGGAGATTTCTGTAGAAGTCAAATGGATTTCCAGTAACTTCTGCTGAAAAACGCTGGCTGAGCACGCATTGGAACATATCACCATTACGAATCAAGTCGCGAGCTGTTTCCACCATTTCCTCAAACTTCTGAGGAGCGATATGCGGTTTGAAGTTCAGCGGAGATAGATCCAAATCTTCAAATTCATTTGGAGCAGGAATGCGTAATTCCTCCAGCACTTGCTTCAAGGCTTCTTCCAAATCTTCTTGACTGCGATCACTATAGAGAGCATCCTCGATGACATGGATTTTTTCCTTCTTATGGTCAAAGACCATATAACTCTCATAGACAAAGAAATGTATATCTGGTGTCCCAATGGTATCTTCAGGGATTTGACCAATTTCTTCATAAAGAGAAATCATATCGTAACCGACAAAGCCAATGGCTCCTCCACCAAAAGGGAGATCTGAATGGTGCTGGCTCTTATGAGTCACTTCATAAATGAAATCCAAAGGATCCCGATCAATCACTTGACCATTTTGATAGAGGACTCCATTTTCAAACTGAATCTCAAAAACAGGATTATAGGCTAGGATAGAAAAACGAGCTGTTTCCTTGTCTCTCGGAATACTTTCTAAGATCACCTTGTGTTGTCCCTTTAGGCGCATATAAGCCAAGATTGGTGATAAGACATCTCCATGAATGATTCGTTCCATTGTAATTTCCCTTTCAGTTTCTTATTTTTAATTTTTGGTCTTTTTTCTATTTCCCTTAAATAGTGCGGACGGGAGCAACTTTCTCCGAAATTTCATCCCTAATTTTCGAGACTTAGGTCTCAAAAATTCCGTTCTAGAGAAGCATCTTTGCTTCTCTAGAATACCACTATAGCGGGAAATAGCGGGTCAATGCTCACTTCGTTAGCAAATATTTTATAGAAATCTATCTAGTGATGAAGCATAATTTAAAACTGATAGCCATATCTACGATAAATATATAAAAATCCCCACGCAAAATAACTTGCGTGAGGACGAAATTCGCGGTGCCACCTCAATTATAGGATTTCTCCTATCTCTCATTCCTGTCTCAGAACATTCCTGCAACAGGCTGTGCGATAAAGGGCACTCCCTTGAGAATTATGTTTTCTTCTCTCGTTTCAGATAGACCCAACCTTACAGCTTTCTCTGCTTGTTTCCAGCAACCACAAGCTCTCTGTGAGAGAAAAGACTGTAATTTTTCCATCTTTTATTTTTTAGCTTCTAGGTAGTCTGCAATAGCAGCTACGTCCTTGTCTCCACGACCAGAGACATTGATGATGATAATCTCATCTTTACTTAGTTTCGGTGCACGTTTAACCGCTTCTGCGATGGCGTGCGAACTTTCAATCGCTGGGATAATCCCTTCAGTCTTGCTGAGAAGGAGCAAGGCTTGAACAGCTTCTTCATCTGTCGCTGCTACGTATTCTACGCGGCCAGAATCTTTGAAGTAGGCGTGTTCTGGGCCAACCCCTGGATAGTCCAAACCAGCTGAGATAGAGTAAACTGGTGCCAGCTCTCCGTCTTCCTTAAAGACTGCATAGGTCTTCATACCATCGACAATTCCGACACTACCTTTTGTCATAGTGGCTGCATGCTTGTCTGTGTCAAGTCCGTGACCGGCAGCTTCAACCCCAACCAATTTGACTTCTTCATCAGCCACATACTGCGAAAAAGCACCGATGGCATTTGAACCACCACCTACACAGGCAATGACGTAGTCTGGTAAACGGCCTTCTTTTTCTAAGATTTGACGACGAGATTCCTCACTGATGACCTTTTGGAATTCATGAACAATGGTAGGATAAGGATGAGGGCCTACAGCAGATCCCAAAACGTAGAAGGCTTCAAGGTCATTCATCCATGCTCCAAAGGCTGCATCAACCGCATCCTTGAGAGTTCGCGTTCCCGTTTCAACTGCGTGAACAGTTGCTCCCATCATCTCCATACGGAAAACATTGAGACGTTGACGCTCCACATCCTCTGCCCCCATAAAGACATCACAGGCCATACCAAACTTGGCTGCAGCAGCTGCAGTCGCAACACCGTGCTGACCAGCTCCTGTTTCTGCGATCACTCGTTTTTTGCCCATACGTTTGGCAAGAAGGATTTGTCCTAAAACGTTGTTGAGCTTGTGAGAACCAAGGTGATTAAGGTCTTCGCGCTTGAGATAAATCTTAGCTCCACCTAGGTGGTCTGTCAAACTTTCCGCAAAATAAAGCGGTGTTTCACGACCAGAATAATCCTTCAAGTAATGGCGAAATTCTGCCAAAAACTCTGGATCATCCTTGTATTTGTCAAATGTCATTTCCAACTCATCCAACAAAGCCTGAATCGGCTCCGGTACAAAACTACCACCAAATTGTCCAAAATAACCTTTAGTTGTCATAAAATTTTTCCTCTTTCCATATTAATTCAGCTTTTTGTTTGCTTTTAGTAGTAGGCAAGGAGCTGCAGATAGAACTCAAGTTCATCAAAGCGACTTAACGCCCTAATAAAAGATAAACAAAATGACCGAAAGAAAAAGCCCACACACAGAAAATTATTCCATGTGAGGGCGTTGGTAACGCGGTGCCACCTCAATTATAAAGGGACTATTCCCCTTTACATCTCTGCCTTGTCTAACAACAAGTTGCACTGTAAGGTGTGCGCACCGAATTTTCATTGTTTCAAATTCATTTTTAAAATCAGCCCACTTTCACTACTTCCAACCACCTGTTCACAATCACCACAGGCTCCCTGAAGATCAAAAATAGTTACTTTTCTGATTTGTTGAGAATATTATATGCTATTGTCCGCTTTTTGTCAAGATTTTTTATTATTTTTTTCCAGAACCGAGGATTTCTTCAGAAATTCTCACCAAAGTCTGAACGATGTAATCAACTTCTTCATCGCTTAATTTTGTATGAAGAGGAAGCGTAATTTCATTTTCAAAGAAGGCATAGGCTCTTGGATAATCTGCCATATCGAAACCAAGATTCTTATAGGCTGTCAGGAGAGGAAGCGGTTTATAGTGTACATTACTTGCAATTCCTGCTTTGGCCAATTCTTGGATGATGTGGTTGCGTTCTTCTAAACTTGCTCCTTCTACATGGGTGATGTAGAGGTGGCGTGAAGATTCGACACTATCAGTCTTGTGTGCCAATGGACGGATGCGAGAACCTGCAAAACCACGATCATAGTGGTCCACGATGTCCTTACGACGTTCTAGCAAAGCTGGGTAACGGTCCAATTGTACCAAACCAATCGAAGCCATGATATCGGTCATATTGCACTTGTAGGCTGGTGTGACGATATCGTACTCCCATGAACCCAATTGCATCTTGGCAAGAGCATCCTTTGTTTGACCGTGAAGGGAAAGGATTTGGAACTCCTTGTACATCTCTTCGTCATCAATCGCTGGATTGGCTTTCCAAGTCGCACTTCCTCCCTCAGCCGTTGTAAAGTTCTTAACGGCGTGGAATGAGAAGGAAGTAAAGTCAGCGATAGATCCAGCTGGTTGTCCTTTATAAGTAGATCCCAAAGCATGGGCACTATCTGAGACAATTACGATACGGTTAAAGGCCTTTTGCCACTTGCTAGCAGCTGTAAAGAGGTCACGTTTCTTCTCCACGACTTGGAACAAACGGTCATAGTCGCAAACAATCCCTGCAAGCTCTACTGGAATAATCACCTTAGTTTTCTCAGTAATAGCTTGCTCAAGCAAGTCATAGTCCATTTCAAAAGTATCTGCTTGAATATCCACCATGACAGGTGTCGCTCCTACGTGTGTGATGACACTACATGAAGCTGTATAGGTCATAGCTGGAACGATGACTTCATCACCTGGTCCCACTTCCAAAACACGTAAAATCAACTCAAGGGCAGCAGTCGCAGAGTTGAGGCAGACAGTCTTAGGTGTCTGTGTGTATTGAGACAAGCGACGCTCCAGTTCTTTTGTCTTCGGACCTGTTGTGATCCAACCAGAACGCAGGGTATCTGCTACTTCAGCAATTTCAGCTTCAGTGATATCGGGCGGTGAAAATGGAATATTGTAATTTGGCATTGATTTGCTCCTTTTATCTGTACTCATTTTCTCATGACTACTTTATTTTAGCACTTCAAACACGGTTTGAAACATGATTTTGATGTCTCCAAGGAAACTAAACTCTCGGAGATAGGCGAGGTTATAGCGCATCTTCTCAGGAAGGACGTGCTCTACATAGGCCTGATCAACCGTTAGGCCTTTCTCCGTCATTTGACTGATGATGGTGTCTTCATCCTTGTAGTTGATGCTGGCTGGAGAGGTGATTCCTGCTGGCAAGAGCAAGGTCGCCATCATTTCAGGGCTATACTGCTCGGTGTAACGTGGTACTTCAGGTCGTGTACCGACAAAGGACATCTCGCCTTTAAGGACATTGACTAGCTGAGGCAGTTCATCCAAGCGCACACGACGAATGAAATTCCCAACCTTGGTAATGCGACTATCGTTAGCAGAAGTCACCAGACTTCCTTTTTTATCCGCATCCGTTACCATAGTACGGAACTTCCAAATCTTGAACGGACGGTTGTACTGGGTCACGCGCTCTTGCTTGTAAATGACTGGTCCCTTGCTATCCAACTTGATCCAAATGCTCAAGATAAGAAAGATGGGAGAAGTCAAAACTAGCAAAAACAGGGCCAGAACCCAATCCAGGAAACGCTTGAAAATCAGCGAACCCTTCCTTTTAGAGACAAGCTGGTAATAAGACTCAACCTCGCTTGATTGCATTTCCACGGGCAAGTCTTCCCATTTCAGCATGCTGTTTCTCCTTTGTTTTTATTATACTATTTGTCAACATTTTTCATTATACCACAAAATGGAAAAGGCGGTGCAAGAAATCTGTAATTTGAAGGATTTCCTTCTGATGTTCAATGAAAATCAAAGTACAGCTTTGAGGTTGCAGATAAAGCTGACATGGTTTGAAGAGATTTCCAAAGAGTATTAGGACATAGCTCCAGCCTGCAAGCTATACATCTTGTGATAGGTTCCTCCCAAGGCCAAGAGTTCCTCATGGGTTCCACTCTCGATGATACGCCCCTTGTCCAAGACGTAGATGCAGTTGGCGTCTTGGATGGTCGAAAGGCGATGAGCAATAGCAATGGTCGTCCGACCCTGTCTCATCTTAGCTAGGGAATCTTGAACCAAACTCTCTGTTTCAGAGTCAATATTGGCTGTCGCTTCATCCAAAATCAGGATTTTAGGCTGACTGGCGACTGTTCTAGCAAAGGCAAGAAGCTGGCGCTGGCCAGTAGAAAAGCTCGAACCACGCTCGGAAACGGGGGTATCATAACCCTGCGGAAGGTCCTGAATAAAGGAATCTGCATCCACAAAGGCAGCCGCAGCCTGGACCTCTTCATCACTAATGTCTTGGTACATGGCGATATTGGACTTGATAGTCCCGTGATAGAGGAAGGGATCCTGTAAGACCAAACCGATATTCTTTCTCAACTCTTCCTGACTGTAGTTCCTGATATCCACACCATCCAAGAGAACGCGGCCTGACTGAAATTCATAAAAGCGCATGAGGACATTGATAATGGAAGATTTCCCCGAACCTGTATGCCCTACAAAGGCAATGGTTTCACCCTTCTTAACTGAAAAGGAAATATCATCTAGAATCTGGTGTTTTCCATCATATGAGAAACACACGTGCTCAAACCGAATATTACCTTCTGTAATCTTTGCTTGGCTATCCTTTTGAAGGGGTTCATAGGTCCTCTCGTCAATCAAGGCAAAGACACGTCCAGCTGAGACCATAGAAGTTTGAAGGGTTGAAAAGTTTTGCGTCACCTCAATCAAGGGGTCAAAGAGCCGATTGATGTACTGGATAAAAGCATACATGGTTCCTGCTGTTATTCCCAGATAAAGCCCGCGGTAACCAAAGTAGGCCATCAAGACTGCATATCCTAGGAGTTTCAGCAAACTCATGGCAGGTCTCAAAAAGAGGGCATCCAAGGCCACAGAACGGTTGGCATAGACCAAGTGTTCTTGGTTGATTTCATCAAATTCTGCTTGCAGGCGATTCTCTTGGTTGAAGGCCTGGATAATCCTGATTCCCTCGATATTCTCTGCCAGCTTACTATTGATATCTGACAAGAGACTTCTGGTTTTTTCGATGATTTTCACTGACTTTTTCCGATAGAGATTGACTAAAAGGAAAATCAAGGGTAGAAAGAGCAAAACTAAAGCTGTCAAACGAAAATCCAGCACCAACATGGTATACAGAGTTGTCAGAAAGATGAAAACTGCTGAAATAAAGCTGGATAAAATTCCCGAAAACATATCACTGATGGTCTCAGTATCATTGGTCAAACGAGAGACGATGGAACCTGCTGGCGTCTTGTCAAAATAAGACATGCCCAGTTTCTCCATATTGGCAAAGGCATCGTGACGAATATCTCTGACAATACTGTAGGACACCCGCGCAAAGAGAAGATTGCCGACATACTGGACCAGAGTTTGCAGGATATAGAGGCCATAGTAGGCCAATAAAACTGTAATAGCAAGATGGTTTAGGTTGCTGAGGTACTGGTCGATAAAGTGGGAAGCCACAAGGGGAATGACACTTTTAATGATTGTAGTCACGAGGAGAAAACTGAGTGCCAAAAAGGTCAGGAGGCCATAGGGCTTGAGATAAGACATCAAGCGCTTCAATACAGCCAATTGTTCTTGCTTATTCTGCATCTTCTTCTCCTTTCATTTCCAACTGCTGAGACTGGTAGGTTTGGGCATACCAGCCATCCAAAGCTAGCAAGTCTTCGTGCCTGCCTCGTTCGATAATTTGACCATTTTGCAGGACTAAAATCAAATCTGCATGGACAACTGCACTGAGGCGATGAGCCGTAATAATGGTTGTTTTGTCCTTTCGCGTCTCCTTGAGTTTGTCGATAATCGCATACTCCGTCTTGGCATCCACGGCCGACAAAGAATCATCTAAAATCAAGATATCAGGGTCTAAAATCATCGCCCGACTCATGGCCAGACGCTGCTTTTGACCACCAGAAAGACTGACTCCCTTTTCACCGATAATGGTCTCAAATCCCTGGGGCATGGCTACAATGTCTTGATAAACTTGAGCTAGCTTAGTCGCTTCCTCAACCGCTGAAAGGGGCAAGTTAGGATTGCCAAAGCGGATATTATCTAAAATCGAAGTCGCAAAGAGAAACTGATCTTGAGGGACATAGCCCATGAGACCACGAAGGTCTGTCAGACGATAATCACGAATATCGTGATCGTTTAGATAAATAGCTCCCTTATCCACATCGTATTCACGCAAGAGGAGCTTAATCAAGGACGTTTTCCCAGAGCCTGTCTGTCCGACCAAGCCTAGGGTTTGTCCTTTTTCTAAACTAAAGTGAATATCCGTCAGTGTCTCCTCATTTTCAAAGGCAAAGCTGTCAATAGCGTACTCCAAACGTCCATTTTCAATACCGTCCAGAGGAAACTCAGGGTCTTTTACAGGTGATTCCTGAGATAAAAGTTCCTCAATCCGTTGGTAAGAAACCTTGCCTCGCTGAGTGATATTAAAGAGGAAACCAATGGCCATAAGAGGCCAGACCAGCATATCCAAGTAGCTGATAAAGGTGACCAGATTCCCAACCGTAATCTGTCCCTCCTGAACCATCAAGGAACCGACCAAAAGGGTTAAAACATAGGATGAACCAACAAACAAGAGAACCATAGGGTCAAAGAGACTATCGTATTTCATGGTTTGGAGGTTCTTTTGGAAGGTCAATTCATTTACTGCCTGAAAGGACTTGAGCTCGTCCGCCTGATAACCGAAAGATTTGGTCACTTTGATACCCGATACAGACTCCTGCACCTTGTTATTGAGTTCGGAAAATGCCGCCTGTGACTCGCCAAAGGCCTTGTGGGTCTTTCTCCCTAGACGACTGGTCGCATAGGCCATGAAAGGCAAGGGAAGAATGGCAACCAGAGTCATCTGCCAAGAAATGCTAAAAAGCATGGTCAGCAAAGTCACCAGCGCCGTGATGGAAGCATCCACTGCTGACATGACTCCTCCACCTGCGAGACGAGTTAGGGCATTGATATCATTGGTGGCGTGTGCCATCAGGTCTCCCGTTCGATAGGTCTGATAAAAGGCTGGCGACATTTTTGTGAAATGCTCAAACAATCGAGAGCGCATAATCTGCCCCAGACGGTAGGAAGTTCCAAGGATATACATGCGCCAAACATATCGCAGATAGTACATCCCAAAGGCTGCCAGCAGCAGATAAAATAGATTAAGAAGGAGGTCCTGATGGGTTAATTGCCCCGATGTAATGGCATCAATCACCCGCCCCATAACCATGGGAGGAATGAGATTGAGGACGGAAACCAAGACCAAGGCCATAATCCCGACTAGATAACGGCGTTTTTCTAACCTGAAAAACCACCAAAGTTTTTGAATAATGGACATAAAATCCCTTTCTGATTGCAAATGGAAACCTGAGGCCAAGACTCAATGAAAATCAAAGAGCAAACTAGGAAACTAGCCGCAAGCTGCTCAAAGCACTGCTTTGAGGTTGTAGATAGAACTGACGAAGTCAGTAACCTACATACGGCAAGGCGACGTTGACGCAGTTTGAATTTGATTTTTGAAGAGTACAAGACCCCAGGTTTTTCTTATTCATAAGTTACGACTGAGACGGCACCCTTGTCATACTCAGCGATAAAGATATTGGCCACATTGTCATGCCCTTGTTTGCTGAGATTATCAAGCAACCACTCTTCGCTACGGTCAATATATTCCAAAACATCGACTTGGATCACACCGTCAGTCACAACTGGATACTTAGGATTTTCATCTCCCATTTGGACCACGATGAGTTGGCCATTTTGCTCATGCACAGCTCGTTTGACCTGTTTCATCTGGAAAATTCCTTGGCTACGAAGTTTGAGAGCAACTTCTGCTGCAGACAAACCAACTGAACGACAGGCTTCTGGGTCAATCTGCCCATTTTTGATAAGGAGAGTTGGTTTTCCATCAATCAAGCGTTTGACAAAACGAACATTGTTATTGAGCCACTTGAGGGTCAAGACCAAAATCGTCCACATCATCAAAATCACTGCGTACTGCAGAATGCTGATTGAACTATTGTAAATCACCCCACCGATGATACCACCAAGAACATAGTTCTGAATTTGGTCTGTAGCAGAGTTAGGTGCTAGATTCCCCTTTCCTGTCACATTAATAACAAAAACAAGAGAGAAAAGACCCAAGGCCAGTTTGATTAAAATTTCCATATAATTGAGTGTCATTTGTTTACCTCCACCAATTCAATAGCGTCTGTTTGATGCAATTCTAATTTCTCTAAAAGATACTTGTCTGGTTGGCTCCCGTTCATGGCACGATAGAAATTTGAACCTACCTTGATAAGTGCTCCATCAGTGGCTGCAGAAGTATTGACATAAACTTCTGATTTATCCACTCCCAAGTCTTTGGAAACAACCTCTATGAAATGAAGGGAAGTTTGAAATTGGTTGTTAGAGGCTTGATTGGTCTGGTATTTTGAGATTGTTACCAAAAGCATGGCTACCAAGGTCAAGGCCAAAATCATGACCAATTCCCGAAACTTAGTCCCCTTTTTATCTCGATAGGCTTTAAAAGCAAAAAATCCTGTGATAGCTAGGAGCACAATCCCAAAGCCAATCATGATGCCATTTTGCTGACCAATTTGGCTGAGGACATAGTCATATGAGTAAAATTTCATTTATTTTCACTCCCTTTCATAAAATCATTCTTCATTATAAACGAAAGAGGATGATTTTTCAAACCATACGTTGGGGAAATGCGCCTTTTTTTGGTATAATATAGTCTGTAATCTGAATGAAAAAGGTAACTTTATGAAACTCATCTCATGGAATATTGATTCCCTCAACGCAGCCCTAACGAGCGACTCAGCTCGTGCAAAATTGTCGCAAGAAGTCCTGCAAACCTTGGTAGCCGAAAATGCTGATATTATCGCTATCCAGGAAACCAAGCTTTCTGCCAAGGGTCCTACTAAAAAACACTTGGAAATTTTAGCTGAACTCTTTCCAAACTACGAAAACACGTGGCGTTCTTCTCAAGAACCTGCCCGCAAAGGCTATGCTGGAACCATGTTCCTTTATAAGAAAGAACTCACACCCACTGTCACTTTTCCAGAAATCGGTGCCCCTTCTACCATGGACTTAGAAGGTCGCATCATCACTCTAGAATTTGATGAATTTTTCGTGACCCAAGTTTACACTCCAAACGCTGGCGACGGCCTCAAACGTTTGGAAGAACGCCAAGTCTGGGATGTCAAATATGCGGAGTACTTGGCTGAACTAGACAAAGAAAAACCAGTCCTTGCGACCGGTGACTACAATGTAGCCCACAATGAAATTGACCTTGCAAATCCTGCCAGCAACCGCCGTTCACCTGGATTTACCGACGAGGAACGTGCTGGATTTACCAACCTCTTGGCAACTGGATTTACTGACACCTTCCGCCATATTCACGGCGATGTCCCAGAGCGTTATACTTGGTGGGCGCAACGCAGCAAGACTTCTAAAATCAACAATACAGGCTGGAGAATCGACTACTGGCTCACTAGCAACCGCGTTGCTGACAAGGTGACCAAGTCTGACATGATTGACTCGGGTGCGCGTCAAGACCATACGCCGATTGTATTGGAAATTGAACTCTAAGGAGAAAGCTAATGGACTATCAAGCTGTCATTCCTGAATTTGTAGTATCTGACCTCGAAAAGTCACGCCACTTCTACTGCAACTTGCTGGGATTTTCTGTCGAATACGAGCGTCCAGAGGAGAAATTTCTCTTCCTCTCGCTTGAAGACTGCCAACTTATGCTAGAAGAAGGCAGCACAAAAGAATTAGCCCAACTAACCTATCCTTTCGGGCGCGGTGTCAATATTTCCTTTGGCATTGAAGATGTCCCTCAGCTCCACCAAAAACTGCTGGAGGCCAACTATCCTATTTATCGTCCGCTGACCAAAAGAGAATTTCGAGTGGGAGATAGCTTTATTTACCCTCATGAATTTGCAGTTTTGGATCCAGATGGTTATTTTCTAAGATTTAGCGAATAGAATAATCGAAGTCTACAATACTATCTAGCATTGCAGCCTTTTATTCGTTCGTTTTTATGATCTATTTACTAACAAAATATTTGATTTATAAAGCTAATTGGTGTAAAATATAAACATTGGCAGCAGCCTGTTTAAAATTGAATATCATTTTACTTGTTTATGTCGTGAATTGGCACGACGTTTCTACAAGGTGCCGGAACACCTAACAATGAGTATGTCAGCTGAAGGTATGGTTTTGGCCATGCCTATTTTGGGGACTTACTTAGGGGATTAAGTAGGTCCTTTTTTAGTATTTTGCTAAGGCTAGCCTTCAAGGTTAAATATAATATTTTTAATATTTCCCTTATTTAGTGCGGACGGGAGCAACTTCCTTCGGAATTTCATCCCTAATTTTTGAGCCCCTAGCTCTTTCATTTCTAGGCTTAGGCTAAAATAGTTCCCCGAACTATTTTACTCTCAAAAATCCCGTCATATACAATAACAAGATTATTGTATATGATACCACTACAGCGGGAAATATCTAGTAAAACTCGCTTCGCTCACACTAGTATTATACATATACATTATTAGCAAACTAAATCACTATCGAAACATTTAAACAAGCAAATGAAGCATCTTTTAGACTTTAGGAGGTCTTATGAAATTATTAGAAGAGCGCATCCTCAAGGATGGGCATATCTTGGGGGACAATATCCTCAAGGTGGATTCCTTTTTAACCCACCAAGTTGACTATCGTTTGATGCGGGAGATTGGTAAGGTTTTTGCGAAAAAATTCGCAACTGCTGGCATTACCAAGGTTGTAACGATTGAAGCTTCAGGTATCGCCCCAGCTGTTTTTACAGCTGAAGCCTTGAATGTTCCCATGATTTTCGCAAAAAAAGCAAAAAATATCACCATGAACGAAGGCATCTTAACTGCCCAAGTCTACTCCTTTACCAAACAAGTGACTAGCACGGTTTCCATCGCTGGAAAATTCCTCTCACCTGAGGACAAGGTCTTGATTATCGATGATTTTCTTGCCAATGGACAAGCTGCCAAAGGCTTGATCCAAATCATCGAACAAGCTGGAGCAAAAGTCGAAGCGATTGGTATCGTGATTGAAAAATCCTTCCAAGATGGTCGTGATCTGCTTGAAAAAGCAGGCTACCCTGTCCTATCACTGGCTCGCTTAGATCGTTTTGAAAACGGTCATGTCGTATTTAAGGAGGCAGATCTCTAATGCAACAACAAGAAAAACACTCGCAAGCAGCCGTTCTTGGCTTGCAGCACTTACTCGCCATGTACTCAGGATCTATCCTAGTTCCTATCATGATAGCGACAGCTCTTGGCTATTCAGCTGAGCAGTTGACCTACCTAATTTCCACAGATATCTTCATGTGTGGGGTGGCCACCTTCCTCCAACTTCAACTCAACAAATACTTCGGGATTGGACTACCAGTCGTTCTCGGGGTTGCCTTCCAATCCGTCGCTCCTTTAATTATGATTGGGCAAAGCCACGGTAGCGGTGCTATGTTTGGTGCCCTTATCGTTTCTGGGATTTATGTAGTTCTGATTTCCGGCATTTTCTCAAAAGTTGCCAATCTCTTCCCATCTATCGTAACAGGATCTGTTATTACGACTATTGGATTGACCTTGATTCCTGTCGCTATTGGAAATATGGGGAATAACGTTCCAGAGCCAACTGGTCAAAGTCTCTTGCTTGCTGCTATTACTGTTCTGATTATCCTCTTGATTAACATCTTTACCAAAGGATTTATCAAGTCTATTTCCATTTTGATTGGGTTGGTTGTCGGAACTGCCATTGCTGCTACCATGGGCTTGGTTGATTTCTCCCCTGTTGCAGCAGCACCACTTGTCCATGTCCCAACTCCCCTCTACTTTGGGGTGCCAACCTTTGAAATCTCCTCTATTGTCATGATGTGTATCATCGCAACGGTGTCTATGGTTGAATCCACTGGTGTTTACCTGGCCTTGTCTGATATTACCAATGACCCAATCGACAGCATGCGCCTGCGCAACGGTTACCGCGCAGAAGGTTTAGCTGTCCTTCTCGGAGGAATCTTTAACACCTTCCCTTACACAGGATTTTCACAAAACGTTGGTTTGGTTAAATTGTCAGGTATCAAGACTCGCCTACCAATCTACTACGCAGCTGGTTTCCTAGTTCTCCTTGGACTCCTTCCTAAGTTTGGCGCCCTCGCCCAAATCATTCCAAGCCCTGTCCTTGGAGGGGCCATGCTGGTGATGTTTGGTTTTGTTTCCCTTCAAGGGATGCAAATCCTCGCCCGTGTTGACTTTGCTAACAATGAACATAACTTCCTTATCGCAGCTGTCTCCATCGCTGCAGGTGTCGGACTCAACAATAGTAATCTCTTCGTCAGCATGCCGACAGCCTTCCAAATGTTCTTCTCAAACGGGATCGTCGTAGCCAGCCTACTCGCCATTGTACTCAATGCAGTATTAAATCATAAAAAGAAATAAGAAAAAGAGGTGTGAGCCTCTTTTTTGTTTCTTTATATCCTTACCTGTCTGTCTTCTGACCTTTGTCCTGTGACAAACATGGTAAAGGTGGCTTTGCAGACATTTCTGCCTTCTTGATTGGTGATATCCACATCCACGACACAGGTTGTGCGACCTTGATGGACACATTCTCCTTTAATCGTCAACACATCGTCGCGTTTTCCTGCCTTGAGGTAGTTGATAGAGGATTGGAGTGTCACTCCATCAAGCCCCAGCGAGATAACCACCAAGCCACTAATCTGGTCACAAAGAGTGAAGAGATAGCCACCATGGGCATTGCCATAATAGTTGAGCGACGAGTCCACTACTTTTGTCGTCACCACAACATGACCATCTCTCATTTTTTCTATTTCGTAATTTTCAAAGGCAGATATAGCGTCAAAATGAAAATCTTTCATCGTTTCCTCCTGATAGTTCAAACGACACTATGATACTACTTTTTATAGGACTGCGCAAGGAGAAAGCTCCTAATTTGGCAAAATTCCGACCTGTTCTACAAAGCGCATAAAGGCTACCTGTCCTTGTTCCGTCTGCTTGTAAACCCCTGCGTCTTCCAGAACACGCGCAAAGATAGCGCCTACAGAGTCCTTGACGATTTCAAGGGCTTTTTCTTTATCTTTTAGGTCTGGATGTTGGACTTTGAGCTGGTCTGCCCATTCCTGATGATAAGAGGCAACTGCCTCATCACCTCCTACAAGATAACTAGCGACTTGCTCCACTTCTACTTTCAAACGAGGTGGTAAGATAGCCAAGCCCATGACCTCAATCAAGCCGATATTTTCCTTCTTGATATGTTGGACATCCTTGTGGGGATGATAGATACCGTCAGGATGCTCTGGCGATGTCTGATTGTCCCGCAAGACCAAGTCCAACTCAAACTGACCATCTCGTTTACGGGCAATGGGTGTAATGGTGTGATGCGGTGTCCCGTCTGTCTCTGCCAATACTTGCACACTTGGATCTGAATACTGTCTCCATTCCTGCAATATCTTATCAGCCAAGTTAATCAAATCCTCTTTGGAATCCGAAGTCAAACGTAGCACTGACATAGGCCACTTGACAATCCCAGCCTTGACTTGTTCAAAACCAGTAAAAGAGAAAGTCTTTTGCAAGGGAGCCAATTCCATAGGAAATACATGACGGCCTCCCTGATAGTGATCATGAGTCAGAATAGAGCCTCCCACGATTGGAAGGTCGGCATTCGAACCTGCAAAATAGCCTGGAAATTGCTCTACAATCGCCAGCAGGCGCTCAAAACTCTGACGACTAATGGCCATGGGACGGTGCTGGCCGTCTAAGAAAATACAGTGCTCATTAAAATAAGCATAGGGCGAATACTGGAAGCCCCACTCCTGACCCGCCATTTCGAAACGGATAATGCGGTGATTGCTGCGAGCTGGGTGGTTAACTCGACCATGGTAGCCTTCGTTCTCTAGACAAAGCTGACACTGGGGATAATTGCTAGCTTGCACCAACTTGGCTGCCGCAATCTCTTTCGGATCCTTTTCAGGCTTAGAGAGGTTAATGGTAATCTCAAGTTCTCCGTAATCAGACGGCACACGATAAGCAATATTTTTAGCAATGGCCTTAAGCTTGATGTAGTCATTTTTCTGGCTAAGCTGGTAAAAATCTGCAATTGCCTGCTCAGGAGAGTGGGCGTAGGTTGTCCAAAAGTCACGATTAGCCTGACTCGGACAAGGGGTCACCAAGTCCATCAATTCAGCACCGAGGATTTCACGCGAAGTCTGACTATCCTCAATCGTCTCTAATCGAACAGCCTCCTCTACCAGCTGGTCCTTAAGGTCAATCAATGTATCTAGATTAGTCTCAACTTCCAAAACACCTTCGCCCACTCGTGCCAAGACACGATTGGTCAGGTAGATTCGATCCATTTCTTCAAAGGAACTTTCAGAAATGACATGTGTTACAAATTTATCTACTAAGGTCACTATAATGCCTCCTTTTAACTAGTCAAGGACGCGAGTGCCACCTGCAACTTCAGCGATATAGAAGCTTGGAGCATATCCAACGACTTCCTCGTAGTGCTTGCCAACAGCTACTTTAAAAGCCTCAACGGCATCTTTTTGAACCAAGGCAATGGCACAGCCACCAAAACCTGCTCCTGTCATACGAGCACCGAGAACACCTTCTTGATCCCAAGCTGTGTGAACAAGAGTATCCAATTCCAAGCCAGTTACTTCATAGTCATGCTCCAGAGAAACGTGTGACGCATTCATCAATCGTCCAAACGTTTCTAAATCACCTGCTTGAAGGGCTGCTTGAGCTTTAAGAGTACGTTGGTTTTCTAGCACAGCATGGCGAGCACGTTTCAAACGATTTTCGTCTTTAATCAGATAGCTGTATTGGTCAAAGGCCCACTCGTCCAATTCACCCAAGGTCTGAATCTCCAAGGCAACTTGCAATTCTTCCACAGCTTTCTCACACTCAGCACGGCGTTCATTGTATTTAGAGTCCGCTAGTTCACGGCGTTTGTTGGTATTCATAATAACAACGACATTGTCCTTCAAATCAAGTGGCACCAAGTCATATTCTAACGTATTTGTATCGAGGTAAATAGCACGTTGGTCAGCACCCATACCGATAGCAAACTGGTCCATGATACCAGAGTTGACTCCGATAAAGTTATTTTCTGTTTGTTTTCCGATTTTAACCAAATCCAAACGGTCTAGTTTTAAATCAAAGAGATGCTCTGCCACAACCCCTGTTAAAAGTTCCAAAGATGCTGAAGAGGACAAGCCTGCACCATTGGGGATATTTCCATAAACATAAAAATCAAACCCTTTGTCAATCACGTGTCCAGCTTCTTGCAAGAAATGAAGAACCCCTTTTGGATAGTTGGTCCAGCTGTGCTCTTTTTCAAACTTGAGGTCAGCAAGAGGCACTTCAATGATACCCTTGTCCTCAAAGTTGGCTGAGTAGAAACGCAAAACTTGGTCGTCACGTTTGCGAGCCGCCCCATAAGTTCCCAAGGAAATAGCTGCTGGGAAAACATGCCCACCATTGTAATCCGTGTGTTCACCAATCAAATTGATACGGCCTGGTGAAAAGAAAGTTTGGTCTGCTTCTTGACCAAAAACGGCAAGAAAGTCTTTGCGAAGGGCTTCAGCAGTAAGATGTTGTGTCATATGAATTCTCCTTTGACTGTCCGTTAAGTCATCTTAACGTGTAATCGTTTTCTTCTATTGTATCCAAGGGATTTGCCAAGGTCAATCCTTTTTACTAAACTTTTACTAAACTATCAGTAAAAAGCAGAAAAATATGATATACTAACCTAAAAGGAGGAGGATTTATGGCTACCTTAAAAGACATCGCACAGCTAGCCTCTGTCTCTATCGCGACCGTATCCCGTGTCCTCAATCGCGACCAGAGCCTATCTGTCACAGAAGAAACCAGACACCGTATTTTAACAGTTGCTGAAGAGCTGGGCTACACCAAGCACCTCAAGACAGGCGAGTCCCACAAACCCAAGCAAAAGATTGCCATTATCCAATGGGTCAGTGAACAAGGGGAGTTGGACGATCTCTACTACTACCAGATTCGCCTAGGCATAGAAAAAAGAGCCCAAGAGTTGGACTATGATATCCTGCGCTATTTTAATGACCATCCTTTTACCCTCAGCGAGGAAGTGATTGGCATTCTCTGCATCGGAAAGTTCAGCCGAGCTCAGATTGCTGCCTTTGAAGAATACCAAAAACCTTTAGTCTTTATAGACAGCGATACCCTCTCATTAGGTCATACCTGTATTATCACTGACTTTTACACTGCTGTGAAACAAGTTGTAGACCATTTCCTCAGCCAAGGGATGAACCGTATTGGAATTCTCACAGGCCTTGAGGAAACAACCGACCAGGAAGAAATTATCCAGGATAAGCGGCTAGAAAATTTCAAAGACATTACCCAAGCAAATGGTATCTACCATGAAGAACTGGTCTTTCAGGGGAGCTTTACTGCCCAGTCTGGCTATGACTTGATGAAGGAGGCCACTCACAAGCTAGGAGAACAACTCCCACCAGCCTTTTTCGCTGCTAGCGATAGTTTAGCCATCGGCGCCCTCCGTGCCCTTCAAGAAGCTGGAATTAGCCTACCAGACCGCGTCAGCCTCATTTCTTTTAACGACACCAGCCTGACTAAGCAGGTCTATCCTCCCCTTTCTAGCATCACTGTCTATACCGAAGAAATGGGCCGAGCAGGGATGGATATTCTTAACAAGGAAGTTCTACACGGTCGCAAAATACCTAGCCTAACCATGCTGGGCACCAGACTGACATTGAGAGAAAGTACGAGGAATGAATAAGATAACAAAACGACCTCTAGCGAGATCGTTTTTCTAATGATGATGCCCATGCTTCTGCTCCAACTCTCTCACCCTCCGCCTATGTTGCGCATGATTGCTTTGACTGCTATCCACTTCAATAGTGATATTCTGCACGCCTCTTTCTTCTAAACATTGACGCACCACTTCTTTGGTCTCCATCATCTGCTCCCAGTCCTCGATACAGATGTGGACAATAGCATTGTTCTCTAGACCGTCCATGGACCAAATGCTAAGTTGATTGACACTTTTGACATTGGGTAGAGCCTCTATATCCTTTTCCAAATCACTTGTCTCGACCCCTTCCGGCACAGCATCTAGGAAAATTTTCAGTGCGCTCCAAAAGCGAGGAATGGCTTTCGACAGAATAAAAATAGAAATAACCAGCGATAAGAGCGGATCGAGGATATACCAATCTGTAAATCGGAGGATAATCGCCATTAGAATGACAGCCAACCAACCAAGAGTATCTTCTAGAAAATGCAAGCTAAGAATAGACTCATTCTTTGTTTTCCCCTCACGAACTACCAGACTTGCTAGCACATTAATAGCTACTGCAATGATTCCCAGCCAGAGGATCCCTTCCTCATTGACGGGTTGCGGGTGAGCGATCTTTGTGATATTTTCCAAGATCACTAGGACAGACCCTATCGTAAGAATCACAGCCGTTAGCATGGCCCCTAAAAGACTAAAACGTTTGTAACCCAAGGTGTACTGCCTATCTTCTTCACGGTTGGAAATCGTTTCTAAAAGGGCAGAGATACCAATGGCTATAGCATCTCCCAAGTCATGAACAGAATCAGCAAGAACTGCACTCGAACCAAAGATTCCTCCTGCGATAAACTCAACAATCGCATAGCTTAAATTTAAGAAAAAAGCTAACCAGATAGATGTTTTAGAACTCATTTCTCTCCCTCCTTTGGTATAATGGGTATATACATACTTCTTTCATTTGTATTATCTAATAAAATCCAAAGAAAGGATAGAAGCAAACTGTCAGCCATGTTCAGTTCTGAACAGTTTGTCTCAAGTGTCTATATGCCAAAAAGAGACCGTCGGGTTAGTAAGACTAAAAAAGCCATCTATCAAGCTTTTTTACAACTTTTGAACGACAAAGGCTATGATACCACTACTGTTCAGGATATCATTGACCTAGCAGATGTTGGACGTTCTACTTTTTACTGTCACTACGAGAGTAAGGAACTCCTTTTAGATGACCTCTGTCGCTACCTCTTTCATCATCTCTTTGAAAGAGAAGGACACTTTACTACCGAGGACTACCTCGCACATATCTTTTTACATTTTCAGAAAAACCAGGACCATGTCACCAGTCTCCTTTTTTCCAAAAACGACTACTTCCTCCGCCAACTACACAAGGAACTCGAACACCATGTTTACCCCATGGTAGCGGAGGATTTGCAAGAGGCCTATCCGAACATACCAGCCTCCTACCTCAAACATTTTGTAGTAACCAATTTTATCGAAACACTGACCTGGTGGCTAAAAAAAGGAAAATCTTATACAGAAGACCAAGTAGTGAGATTTTACCTTGATGTAATGGGGATGACCTCTACAACTCCACTTGATAACTAAGCCTGTAACTCAGAAAGGAACCAACTATGTTAACTTCGATGATTCTAGGAATACTAACAATTGTACTAGCTCTCGCCTTCTCATTGCTTCACCTTGCAGCTGCTTTTTCAGCCATAAAACAAAGAAACTACAGTCTGGGAAACACGTGCATCTTGGTCGGCAGTTGTCTCACCTCTCTGGCTCTAGCCATCTTTTACTTCGTCCCACTTGCAACCATTCTTCTATGGATTGTGGGCTCGAGTATCGTCTGCTATGGTGCCTACTGGAACGGCCAACAGAAAGAAGGTCAACATATATCGCACCACATCGTTCGCATAACGACCGCTATTGTCATTACGATATTATTCATTTTGCTCTAACACAAAAAGGATCATCTGATCCTTTTTTACTTTTTAAGCACTCTTTGCGGCCTTGCTCCATTGATACCAACCAACTAGACTATTGATCAAGTAAATCAGGTATTTCCCTTGGATTTGCAGGCTTTCTCCCCACCAGAGATAGATTGAAAAGACATTGGTAGCTGCCCAGAATATCCATTGTTCACGGTAAACAGCTGTCATGAGAATTTGCCCTACCCCGTTGGTCGCATCTGTGATAGAATCGCGATAAGGACGATTGGCTCCGATAGACTGATAAATGAACCCAAAGACCAACCACCAAAGAACACTAATAGAAAGATACTTGGTCCAACCCTTGCCGTCCAGTTTACGCGCGACAAACTCCTGCTTTTCCTTTTTAAACTGCGCCTGGTAGATCCACACTAGAAGTCCAATTGGCTGCATGGCCGTGAAGTAAAGTGTCGTCAGCACCTCACCATAAAAGCCTTTCTGCAAAGCCAAGATAAGGTAAATGACAGAGTTAATCAAACCAAAAAGGTAATTACTCGCTCGACCTTCCGATACAAAGATAACACAGATAATTCCAGTCAGACTACAAATCATCCCAACCCAGTCAACAATGCGGTGTTCATAAATCAACTCAAGCCAGATTGGAAAACTTCCTAAAACTAGCAAATAAAGCCACTGAGCAAAACTACGATTGGCAAAGAGGTCATTCCAGATAGCCTTTATGGTTCCTGAAAATCCCAAATCAGCCATAGCAGCAACCATACGGCGGTAACCGCCAGACATCTCACCAAGAGTAATTTTGATATTCTTGAGTTTTGTTTGCAAATAAGTCGTCATATTTTCTCCTTTTGTTTTTAAAGAGCCGTGTCTGGATAGACTTTCGGACGCAACGCTCTATTATATATCTACTGAACTGTCTATACACAAGATTTCCATCCTTAGTCGACATGAGCTGGAAATCTTTATTTGTTAAGTAGTTCACAACACATTATACACCTATTCTCTGAATAGTCAAGTGTATTTACAGTAAAATATTGGAAAATCCTGAAAATTTCCTCTTATACTCTTCGAAAATCAAATTCAAACCACGTCAGCGTCACCTTACCGTATATATGTTACTGACTTCGTCAGTTCTATCTACAACCTCAAAGCTGTACTTTGAGCAACCTGCGGCTAGCTTCCTAGTTTGCTCTTTGATTTTCATTGAGTATTATTTTCCATTTTAAATGACATTTAGTAACTCTAATATCAAAAATGCCCAGACAAGATTGTCTGAGCATTTTCTATATATCGTTTAACCAAGTTGAGTTTAGCATTTTCAAGCTATTTCTTCAACAAACCTTGTTCTTGTAAAAACTCCTTGGCTACTTGTTCTGCTGACTTGCCTTCAACACCGACTTGGTAGTTGAGCTGGCTCATCTGGCTTTCCGTGATTTTACCAGCCAATTTATTGAGAACTGTCTCCAATTCAGGATGTTTCTTGAGAAGAGCTTCTTTCATGAGTGGCGCTCCTTGATAAGGTGGGAAGAGTTGCTTGTCATCCTCCAAGACCTGTAAGTCATAACGTGCCAACTCTGCATCCGTCGAATAGGCATCTGTGATTTGAATATCGCCTGACTGAATTGCCTGATAGCGAAGAGCCGGCTCCATGGTCGCTACGTTGAGATTGAGACCATACATTGATTGCAAGCCCTTATTTCCATCCTCACGATCATTAAACTCGAGAGTAAAACCGGCCTTCAACTGCCCTTCTACTTTTTTCAAATCCGAAATGGTCTTCAAGCCATATTCTTGAGCAATCTTTTTCGGAACAGCTACAGCGTAGGTATTTTGATAAGACATGGGTTTGAGATAGGCAAGATGATCTTGTTTGGCAATGCCATCACGCGCCACCTGATAAACCTGATCCGGCTCATGACCTACCTTGGGTGATGGCTGAAGCAAACTTTCAGTCACCGTACCGGTAAATTCAGGATAGATATCAATATCCCCTTTTTTCAGAGCTTCATAGAGGAAGCTTGTTTTCCCAAAATTCGGCTTAACAGTCGCAGTCATACTGGTATTTTCTTCAATCAACAATTTATACATATTAGCCAAAATTTCTGGTTCTGGACCCAATTTCCCAGCAATCACCAAGTTTTCTTTCTCTTTTTGAGCCAAGAGGGCTGGACTATAAGACAGACCGAGTAATATGGTCACCAAGGCAAAACCAGAGAAAATCGTCCGCAATTTTGCTTTTTCCATCACTTTTAGTAGGAAGTTAAAGGCAATGGCCAGCACTGCAGAAGAAAGGGCCCCAATCAAAATCAGACTAGTATTATTGCGGTCAATTCCCAAAAGGATAAAGGAACCCAGTCCCCCTGCACCAATCAAGGCTGCCAAGGTCGCCGTACCAATAATCAAGACCGCTGCCGTCCGAATCCCAGACATAATGACAGGCATGGCAAGTGGAATTTCAAACTTCTTGAGTCGCTCCCACCTGGTCATCCCAAAGGCAATCCCAGCCTCTTGTAGACTTGGATCAATCCCCTTTAGCCCAGTGATGGTATTTTGCAAAATCGGGAAAATCGCATAAATCACCAGAGCAGTCAAAGCAGGCAAGGTTCCAATTCCCATCAAGGGAATAAAGAGTCCTAACAAGGCCAGAGACGGGATGGTCTGGAAAATCCCTGCAATCTGCAAGACCCAGTCCGCTATCTTTTCATGATAACGAAGATAAACAGCCAAGGGAATAGCGATAAAAATAGCTAGTAACAAGGTCAACAGTGACAACTGCAAATGTTGAGATAGAGCTGTTACCCAGTCACCAAAACGATCCTGAAAAGTTGATATCAAATTAGTCATGAACACTACCTCCAAACAAGTCTGCTACAAAGTCTGTTGCAGGAGCTTTTAAAATGGTCTCAGGATTCGCCACCTGACGAATCTCTCCATCCTGCAAGACAGCAATACGGTCCGCCAATTTCAAAGCTTCATCCGTATCATGGGTCACAAAAATCGTTGTCATACCAAACTCTTTATGCAATTCTTTCGTCAGAACCTGCAACTGTTTTCTCGAAATAGCATCCAAGGCTGAAAAGGGCTCATCCATGAGGAGGATCTTAGGCTGACCAATCATGGCACGGACAATCCCGACCCGTTGCTGTTCTCCACCAGATAATTCACTAGGTAAGCGATGCCCATACTCAGCTACCGGTAAACCAACCTTAGCTAAAAGCTCTTCTGTTTTCTGAGCAATTTCTTCCTTAGTCCAGCCCTTCATCTCAGGAATGAGAGCAATATTTTCCGCAACCGTTAGATTGGGAAAAAGAGCAATGGCCTGTAAAACATAACCAGTAGAAAGACGAAGCTCACGCTCGTCATAGTCTTTGATGCGCTTGCCATCCATGTAAATATTTCCATCAGTCGGTTCCAAAAGACGATTAATCATCTTAATCATGGTCGTCTTACCGGACCCAGAAGGCCCAACTAAAACCATGAACTCCCCATTCTCAATCCGTAAATTAACATCTCTCAAAACATCTTTTTCTGTATAGCGTAACGCTACATTTTTGTATTCAATCATTCTTTGTCCTCTATTTAAAACTTTCCTCGATTAGTCAAGTCTTCTACCTTAGGCATGACTTCCTTATTATCCCAATGCTCCACAATCAAGCCATTCTCCAAACGGAAGATGTCATACTGGGCATAGGCAACTCCATCAATCTGAGTCTGCCCATAGCTAACCACATAGTTTCCTTGTCCCAAAAGCTGGAAAACAAAGTCGAAAGTAACACCATGTTCAGCCACATAATTTTTATAGGCCTGACTTCCTTGTCCAATCTCATGATTATGCTGAATCAAATCGTCTGCCACATAATCATTCCACTGCTCTAGCTCCCCATTTTGGAAAATTTCTGTCAAGAAACGGCGAACTAACTTTTTATTTTCTGCTGTCTTGTCCAAATCCTTGATCTCAAAATCTCCAAAAATCTGGTCTAATTGGCCATTTTCAGGTGTTCGATAGTAGTCAATAACATCCCAATGTTCTACGATACGGCCATTCTCATCCGCACGGAAAGTATCTGTCGTCACCCATTGAGCTTCCCCACCATTGAGATATTGATGAACATGGACGAAGACTAGATTACCGTCTTCAATGGTGCGAACAATTTTCATCTCACGCTCGGGATGGCGCTCAAAGAAGTTTGCAAAGAAAGCCGCAAACCCTTCTTTCCCATCTGGCACACCTGTCGAGTGTTGAATGTAGGTATCCCCTACAGACTGAGCTTGAGCCTCCGCAACACGCCCATCTTGAATGGCGTGAATATATAGATTTTGGGCATTTTCAACTTGTTTTGACATGATTTATGCCTCACTTTCCTTCTCTTTCAGATTGTCTAAAATGCGTTCCTGATAGCTTTCAAACTGACGGATTTCTTCTTCAGAGAAGCCTTTATAAAAAATTGCATCTAATTTTTGACTGACACGTTGCCCAACTTCTTTCTGGGACTTGCCCAACTCTGTTAAAACTAAATACTTCTTACGCTTATCTTCTCCACACGGACTGACAGTTATAAGATTTTGTTCCTCTAGCTTTTTTATCATAGTCGTCAGCGTATTATTAGCAAGCCCAGTCGCAAGCGCAATATCTGTCGCAGTTGCACAGCCCGTCTTACTATTCCATAAAACCGCTAAAATCTTTCCCTGCTCACTCCGATAAAGAGAGTCAGGGTCTTGTCTCAGTAACTTTTGAAAAATCCGCCCATTCAACAAACGAATATGATGGGCTACCAAATGACAATATTTCATGAAACCTCCAATTTATTTCTATATCGATACGAATAAAAAACATTATAATACTTATTATTCCAATTGTCAACTATTTCGATTTAGAACTAATTTTTCTCAGTAAAAAATCTCCTACTCAAGGTAGAAGATTTCAATCTTATAAACTTAATCCGTCATGTCTGATACCAAAGTTCGACGCTCCAATGGAATACTGCACATAACTAACAAGAAAATGAAGCCTGACTGAATCCAGAAAAGGGCCAAGTCAAAGATTCCATGCACAGCAACCACTGTAAGGAAAGATAGATAAAGACCGATAATCGGACGTTTCCCCGACTCCTGACTCATATCCATCATCAAACGAACAGGAGCAACAGAAGACAAAGCTAATAAAATAGTCCCCACAATTCCGTAACTCAGAATCGTATCAATATAAAGGCTGTGAGCATGTTCATGATAAGGAGCATTTATCCGAGGATAAGAGTGCATATAGGTCAATGGCCCCTCCCCCCAAAAAGGATTTTGCTTAAACAAGGCCATCCCAGCATCCCAGATAGAAATGCGTTCTTCCATAGAGGAATCTAAAGTCCCCATCCGAACTCCCAAATCACTAGAAAAAAGGAAACTCAAGCCAATCGCAAAGACCCCGATACTAAGCCAAAAGGCCTTCCAGTTTTTAATGGTTGTAAAGAGATAAATGATGGCTCCAGCGATAATAGCAGGAAAGGCAGTTCGATTTTGCGTAAAGTTCAATCCAAAGAGATTAACAAAGCCTGCAATCACACAGAATACCTTCAACCAATTCAACTTGGTCGTTGTAAAGAGATAGAAGGCAATCATGATACAGAAACAACAAATAATTCCATAGTAATTAGGATTAAAAAAGGTCACTTCTGCCCGATTCTGATGCCATACCTGCATATTGGGCGAAAGAAAGGCATAGTTAAATTTCTTTACAATTTGGAAATGCTCCAAAGTAGCAAAAACAGCAGAGAGCACACTACCAAACAAGATTGTCTGCAGTATAAGTCGAAAGAAAGCATGTGTCAGACGTTTCTGGTAAAAACTAAAGAAAATGAGGAAGAGAAACATCAGTAAAGATGCAACCAATCCAAGCCAGTTCTTGGCGACGATAGAGATGATACTACTGTAGGCAATAAAAAAGAGAAGTACAGGATGTTTGGCCAATCCTTTGATAATTCCCTTCATCTCCCCAGTAACAAGTAAACCTATCAAATATAAAGCAAAGAGAGCTAAGAACAAATAAAAAGGTAAAAAGATACTTATGATCATCAAATACAAAAAGAAATCTTTTTTCGAAAGCCCTCTTATCTTATCCAGTAATCCAATTGATTTCAAAACGGATCCTTTCTGTTCTGGATTTCTCCAGAAGATAAATGCTAAACTATCTTTATATTCTACCATTTTTTCCGTCATTTGGGAACAATGAACACGCTACCAAAAAGAAAAAATCAGTGAATATTTAGAAAAATTTTTAAGGAGAGAAATTTTACAAAGCAATTATTGCTCCCCTACAACTATTCATTTCCCTAAATTAAAGAAAGCTGTGGTAGAATAAAAGAAAGCTATAAAAATCACTATAGAACAAATCTGTATAAAGGAAAATCAATGAAATCACACCAACTAGTCTACCAAATATTAGCTAGAGAAAACGATTATGTTAGCGGAGAAAAAATCGGAGAAGAACTGAATTTAAGTCGTACATCTATATGGAAAGCGATCCAACGTCTTCAACAAGAAGGCCTAGAAATTGATAGTATCAAAAATAGAGGATACAAGCTTATTCAAGGCGATCTGATATTGCCTGATTTGATTCAAGAGAACACCAACTTAACCATTCGCTACAAACCTGAGACAAACTCAACACAAACAGATGCAAAAGAAGGGATTGAGGCTGGAAACCAAGGAAACACACTCTATCTTTCAACCTGTCAAACAGCAGGTCGTGGCCGCTTTCAGCGCCCCTACTATTCTCCATCTCAGGGCGGGATCTATATGTCTCTGCATATTCAACCAAACCTTCCCTATGAAAAACTCCCATCCTATACTCTTCTTGTGGCAGCTGCAGTCTGCAAAGCCATTAAAAATCTAACTATGATAGAAGTAGATATCAAATGGGTAAATGATATCTACTTTAAAAATAAAAAGATAGCAGGTATCCTCACCGAAGCAATGACATCAGTTGAGACAGGCTTGGTTACAGATGTCATTATCGGACTGGGTATAAATTTTTCTATAGCAGACTTCCCAGATGACCTAAAAGAAAAAGCAGGCAGCCTATTTATGGCACCTGCACCAATTAGTCGTAATGAGCTCATCAGCGAAATATGGAATTGTTTCTACAATACGGATTCAGATGAACTACTTTATATCTATAAAGAAAGATCAATCGTTCTTGGAAAAGAAGTTACCTTCCAGCTAGATGGAAAATTGAATAAAGGTCTTGCAAAAGAAATCTCAGAATCTGGTCAACTTCAAGTCGAACTTGAAGATAAACATACTATCTGGCTAAATAGCGGAGAAATATCACTAACAAGTTGGTAATAAACAAATCCCCCTTTTAACGATTTAGAAGGGGGATTTGCTTACAAAAAAAGAGCCTAACAGCTCTCTTAACTTACGGAGAATGGGGGATTCGAACCCCCGCGCCGGTTACCCGACCTAACGATTTAGCAAACC